>NZ_FMXV01000014.1:0-138931 GCF_900104425.1 Pseudomonas sp. NFACC13-1
AACGAAAAGGCAAGCTTATAGCCGACCTGTCTCTGGCGGCTGTACTTCTAGCCGGAATCCAACTGTGGGAGCGAGCTTGCTCGCGAAGACAGCGGCACATCCAACGCTCATGCAAGCTGTTCCACCGCCATCGCGAGCAAGCTCGCTCCCACAGGGGAAACGCGATCACCCTAAACCAGGCCGGCTATCAGGCCGCCTCGCGGAGGACGTTGATCTCGGCGCCCCGTTAACCACGCTGGCCGAACGCAGGCATTGCGCAGTGGGCACCTCGGCATGGATGCCGAGGTAGCCGCGCTGGGCCATGGATGGCCCTTCGCGGCGGCCCACGGAGCAATTCCTGCGTTCGGGCATGCCGAGCCTAGGCGAGGCACCAAGTGGTGGGGCAAAAGCGCTTTGGTTACTTTCGCGCTTTTCGAAAGTGACCCGCCGTCAGGGCGGAACCCTAAGTGGCCGTTACCGAAGAAATGGATATGTACACGGTCAAAACATACAATCCGCTAGGCCGCCATCGCGAGCAGGCTCGCTCCCACAATGGTCAGAGTACAGCCAGACAATCTATGGTTAGTTGAAATTTCAGTAAATATTGCCTTGAATTGCTCTGAACCCCTGCTTGGCCTGTTTAGTGGGATGACAAATCACGGTCTAAGACAGACCTGATATATCCAGTAGTTAGCGGTTTCGTTGTCAAATTGAAAGCGGGTATGTAATATTTTGTACTCTATAGCGCTGATAATAAGTGTGTCGCCTTTTGACAGGTTTGACTCGATAAAGGTTGCGTCGCGGAAAAACATGAATTCGACGGTGTCGCGATCTATTTCGATGGGTTGAATGTCTTGATTGTTTTCTTTGGGGGGCGGGCGTGATCCAGAACTTGAAGCAGTCGTGGGAGGTTGAACCTGCTTAAAGTAAATTTCGTAGTCAAAGTTATGGCTGATTCGCCATGTGGCAGTTATGTCAGTAACCTCATAGTAATCCTTTCCATCTATATCTAAAGTGCTCCCGATGTCCATCCTGAAGAAGGCTTCCTCGTAACGGGATTTAGCATGATCTGGTGGGGTGAATTGCCGATTATCAATAAAGGCTTTTATATTCCAAGAGCCGAGTGTGCTGTTGCTCATGGCGATTCTCCTTTTTTTGAGAGATTGTTTATGGTTGTGAACGCAACCGTCGTACATATGGCTCTGGTGTCGCCTAGAATTAAACTGTAAGGAATAACAGTCGTGACGAACGGTCTTTCATTCTTCCTGTCCACCCACAGAGCGGCACGGGCCGTACGCAGTGACGCAAAAACATCGCATTGAAATGGTTGTCAGGCAGTGGAGTATTCAGCCACGTCGGCGGCGTAGAAGGAGAGCGCTCAGAGTGCATGGCTACTGCGTAGCCAGCGGGAGCAAGCTCCCTCGCCACGAAGACGAAATGTTGTTCAAAACGCCCCAGACCTCCCCGGACTCCCTGTAAACTCCGGCCTTTGCCCAGCACCCAGGGAGTCGGCAATGTCGGGTTCTATCCTTTATATTCACGGCTTCAACAGCGCCCCAGCGTCGACCAAGGCCAGTCAGTTGATCAAAGTAATGGCGCAATTGGGCCTGAGCGACCGTCTACAAGTCCCAGCCCTGCACCATCACCCCCGCCAAGCCATCGGTCAGCTGGAACAGGCGATTGCACAACTGGGGCGGCCGCTGCTGGTCGGCAGCTCGCTCGGCGGCTACTATGCGACTCACTTGGCCGAGCGCCACGGCCTCAAGGCCCTGTTGGTCAACCCGGCCGTCAGCCCGCATCGGATGTTCGACGGTTACCTGGGTACGCAGAAGAACTTGTACACCGACGAAACCTGGGAATTGACCCACGACCACGTGACGGCCCTGGCCGAGCTGGAAGTGCCGGCGCCCCGGGATCCGCAGCGGTATCAGGTATGGTTGCAAACCGGTGACGAAACGCTGGATTATCGCCACGCCCAGCAGTATTACCGCGCCTGTGCCTTGCGCATCCAGGCCGGCGGCGACCACAGTTTCCAAGGGTTTGCCCAGCAGTTGCCGGCGCTGTTGAGTTTTGCCGGCATTGGCGCCGATTTGTACCAGGCGATCGACTTCACCTCGCTGTGAGCCGTCGCCCCTTTTTCATTGAACACTGACGACGAGACCCCATGGCCACTCCCAGCGCTAGCTCTTATAACGCAGACGCCATCGAAGTCCTCTCGGGCCTCGACCCGGTGCGCAAGCGCCCCGGCATGTACACCGACACCAGTCGGCCGAACCACCTCGCCCAGGAAGTCATCGACAACAGTGTCGACGAAGCCTTGGCCGGGCATGCGAAGTCGGTGCAGGTCATCCTGCACGCCGATCACTCGCTGGAAGTCAGCGATGACGGTCGCGGCATGCCGGTGGACATACACCCGGAAGAGGGTGTGTCGGGCGTCGAGCTGATCCTCACCAAGCTCCACGCCGGCGGCAAGTTTTCCAACAAGAACTACCAGTTCTCCGGCGGTTTGCACGGGGTGGGTATTTCCGTGGTCAACGCCTTGTCGACCCAGGTGCGGGTGCGGGTCAAGCGTGATGGCAACGAATACCAGATGACTTTCGCCGACGGCTACAAGGCCACCGAGCTGGAAGTGGTCGGCACGGTCGGCAAGCGCAACACCGGGACCAGCGTGTATTTCGCCCCGGACCCGAAGTACTTCGATTCGCCGAAATTCTCCGTGACCCGCCTCAAGCACGTGCTCAAGGCCAAGGCCGTGTTGTGCCCGGGGCTGCTGGTCAGTTTCGAGGACAAGGCCACCGGCGAGAAAGTCGAATGGCATTACGAAGACGGCCTGCGCTCTTACCTGGTGGACGCGGTCAACGATTTCGAGCGCCTGCCCAACGAGCCGTTCTGCGGCAGCCTG
Organism: Pseudomonas sp. NFACC13-1; assembly: GCF_900104425.1. NCBI lineage: Bacteria > Pseudomonadati > Pseudomonadota > Gammaproteobacteria > Pseudomonadales > Pseudomonadaceae > Pseudomonas > Pseudomonas sp. NFACC13-1. The sequence goes on from NZ_FMXV01000014.1 coordinate 2,882, forward strand.
GCCGGTAACAAGGAAGCGGTGGACTGGGCGCTGTTGTGGCTACCCGAAGGTGGCGAAAGTGTCCAGGAAAGCTACGTCAACCTGATCCCTACGGCCCAGGGCGGCACCCACGTCAACGGCTTGCGCCAGGGCCTGCTCGATGCCATGCGCGAGTTCTGCGAGTTCCGCAACCTGCTGCCCCGTGGCGTGAAGCTGGCGCCGGAAGACGTTTGGGAACGCATTGCCTTTGTCCTGTCGATGAAGATGCAGGAACCGCAATTTTCCGGCCAGACCAAGGAGCGCCTGTCGTCCCGTGAGGCGGCGGCGTTTGTTTCCGGTGTGGTCAAGGATGCGTTCAGCCTGTGGCTCAATGCCAACCCGGAAACCGGCCTGGCCCTGGCGGAGCTGGCGATCAATAACGCCGGCCGCCGTCTCAAGGCGAGCAAGAAGGTCGAGCGCAAGCGCATCACCCAGGGGCCAGCCTTGCCGGGCAAACTGGCCGATTGCGCCGGGCAGGACCCGATGCGTTCCGAGCTGTTCCTGGTGGAAGGTGACTCCGCCGGTGGTTCGGCCAAGCAGGCGCGGGACAAGGAGTTCCAGGCCATCCTGCCGTTGCGGGGCAAGATCCTCAACACCTGGGAAGTGGACGGCAGCGAAGTGCTGGCCAGCCAGGAAGTGCATAACATCGCCGTCGCCATCGGCGTCGATCCGGGCGCCGAGGACATGAGCCAGCTGCGCTACGGCAAGATCTGCATCCTCGCCGACGCCGACTCCGACGGCCTGCACATCGCCACGTTGCTCTGCGCCTTGTTCGTCCAGCATTTCCGCCCGTTGGTGGACGCCGGTCACGTCTACGTGGCGATGCCGCCGCTGTACCGCATCGACCTGGGCAAGGAAATCTACTACGCCCTGGACGAAGCCGAGCGCGACGGTATCCTCGATCGCCTGGTGGCCGAGAAGAAACGTGGCAAGCCGCAGGTCACCCGATTCAAGGGCCTGGGCGAGATGAACCCGCCGCAGTTGCGCGAAACCACCATGGATCCGAACACTCGCCGGCTGGTGCAGTTGACCCTGGATGATTTCGAAGCGACCTCGGAAATGATGGACATGTTGCTGGCGAAGAAGCGCGCCGGCGACCGCAAGTCCTGGCTCGAATCCAAAGGGGACCTGGCCGAGGTGCTGGCCTGATGCGCAACGGGTTCGCCCTGGCGTTGTGGCTGTGGGCGGGGGTGGTAGCCGCGGGACCTGCGCCGGAACTGAAGCTGCTCTCCGAGCACGCCGTCGATGGCATGCGCGGCGGCAACCTGTCCGGGCTGGCGCTGTGCGGCGGCGAGATGTGGACGGTGTCCGATCGCGACGATGACCGCATCTATCGCCTCGCACCCTCCGAGGCGCCGGTCTGGCAGGCCGAGGTGGTTGAAATCGAGGTGCCGAAGGTGCCGGACAACGGTTTGCCCTGGGGCTTGAGCTCGCGGACCTGGGCGGCGTCGTTCCTGCGTGGTGGTGAGCTGGATTTCGAAGGCATCAGCTGTGACAGCGTCGGCAACCGTTATGTGGTCAGTGAGTCCTATGCCGCGGTATTGCAGGTGCCGCCGTCGGGCCCCGCGTCCTGGTTGAAAATCGCCCCCACCCTGATCCGCCAGGCCCGTGCCAGCGGCATGTTGCTGCATTTCAATGCGTTGTTCGAAGGCTTGGCGATCAACCCGGCCGGTGACCAGCTGTGGTTGGCGGCCGAGCGCGAACGTCGCGGCCTGCTGCTGATCAAGCGTCAGCAGACGGTGTGGGACTGCGATGGCAATTGCGTGTTGCTGAGCGAAGCCGGACGGGAGATGCAGCCGGCGCAGTTCCCCAAGGCCAAGGCGGTTCCGCGGGATTTCGCGGACCTGTCATTGTTCAATGGCAAGCTGTTTACCCTGGAACGCAACGCCTATCAGATCTGCCGGCGTGACCCGCGGACCGCCCAGGTCGAGCGTTGCTGGTCGTTCGCCGCCGAGGCGTTGCAGGATAACCGCCGTTATCCCCAGGCCTACGGGCTGGCCGAAGCACTGGTGGTGGATGCCGAGGGGGCCTGGATCGGCCTGGACAACAACGATGGCAAGCGGGCCGATGGTGAACAGCGGCCAATCGTCTGGCGCTTCGCCGCGCCCGAGGGTGGCTGGAGTGCCTCGCCGTGAGCCAGCAGATGCCGGGCAAGCGCGCCGGCCGGGTGCTGATGATCCTGGCCTGGTGCGCCGCGCTGTTTCTGGCGACGCGGTTTTTTGCCCAATGGGAGCAGCGCCAGCAAAACCCCAATACCCAGGTGTATTCGCAAAAAGGTGAAGGTTTTATCGAGGTGAAGCTGGTCGGCAATCAACAGGGGCATTTCGTCGCCAGCGGCCAGATCAACGGCCAGCCGGTGGACTTCATGCTCGACACCGGTGCCACTGACGTGGCGATTCCGATGGAGCTGGCCGAGCGCCTCAAGCTGGAAAAAGGGTTCGGCGTGACCTTGAGCACCGCCAATGGTGTGAGCGAAGGCTACCGTACCCGCGTCGACCGGCTGCAATTGGGCGACATCGTCTTGCGCGATGTCCGTGCCCTGGTAGCGCCCGGCCTGGGTGGCACGCAAGTGCTGCTGGGCATGAGCGCCTTGAACAAACTTGAATTTACCCAGCGCGACGGCACCATGCTGCTGCGCCAGACAACGAACTGATGAGGCCCGCATGAGCGACATTCTTGCAGACAGCTTAGACGGCGTAGAACGCCGATCGCTGGCTGACTTCACCGAAAATGCCTACCTCAACTACTCCATGTACGTGATCATGGACCGTGCCTTGCCGCACATCGGCGACGGTTTGAAGCCGGTTCAGCGGCGGATCATCTATGCCATGAGTGAGCTGGGGCTGGATGCGGATTCCAAGCACAAGAAATCGGCGCGTACCGTCGGTGACGTGCTCGGCAAGTTCCACCCCCACGGCGACTCGGCCTGCTATGAGGCCATGGTGCTGATGGCCCAGCCGTTCAGCTATCGCTACACACTGGTGGACGGCCAGGGTAACTGGGGTGCGCCGGACGATCCCAAGTCCTTCGCGGCCATGCGTTACACCGAGGCGCGGCTGTCGCGCTATTCCGAGGTGCTGCTCAGCGAGCTGGGCCAGGGCACCGCGGACTGGGGGCCGAACTTCGACGGCACCCTCGACGAACCCCTGGTTCTGCCAGCACGTTTGCCCAATATCCTCCTCAATGGCACCACCGGCATCGCCGTGGGCATGGCCACTGACGTGCCGCCCCACAACCTGCGGGAAGTGGCCACGGCGTGCGTGCGTCTGCTGGACGAGCCGAAAGCCACGGTGGAACAGCTCTGCGAGCACATCCAGGGGCCGGACTATCCGACCGAAGCCGAAATCATCACCCCGCGCGCCGACCTGCTGAAGATCTACGAGACCGGTCGCGGTTCGGTGCGCATGCGCGCCGTGTACCACATCGAAGACGGCGACATCATTGTCACGGCGCTGCCGCATCAGGTCTCCGGAGCCAAGGTCCTGGAGCAGATTGCCGCGATGATGCAGGCAAAACCGTCGAAAGCGCCGCAAGTGGCGGACCTGCGCGACGAATCCGACCATGAAAACCCCTGCCGCATCGTGATCATCCCGGTCAACAGCCGGGTCGACCACGACGCGCTGATGCAGCACCTGTTCGCCAGCACCGACCTGGAGTCCAGCTATCGGGTCAACATCAACATCATTGGCCTGGACGGCAAGCCGCAGCTGAAAAACCTGCGGGCATTGCTGGTGGAATGGCTGGAGTTCCGGGTCAAGACCGTGCGCCGGCGCCTGCAATTCCGCCTGGACAAGGTCGAGCGCCGCCTGCACCTGTTGGACGGCTTGTTGATTGCCTACCTCAACCTGGATGAAGTGATCCACATCATCCGCACCGAGGAGCACCCCAAGGCCAGCTTGATCGCGCGCTTTGACCTGAGTGAAATCCAGGCCGACTACATCCTTGACACCCGCCTGCGGCAGTTGGCGCGCCTGGAAGAAATGAAGCTGCGCGCCGAGCAGGATGAACTGCTCAAGGAACAGGCCAAGTTGCAAGCCTTGCTGGGCAGCGAAGCCAAGCTCAAGAAGCTGGTACGTACCGAGCTGCTCAAGGACGCCGAAACCTATGGCGACGACCGGCGTTCGCCAATCGTCGAGCGCGCCGAAGCCAAGGCCCTGACTGAGCACGATCTGCTGCCGAACGAGAAAGTCACCGTCGTGCTGTCGGAAAAAGGCTGGGTACGTTCCGCCAAGGGTCATGATATTGACGCGACGGGGCTTTCCTACAAGGCCGGGGACGGTTTCAAGGCCCTGGCGGCCGGGCGTTCCAACCAGTTTGCGGTGTTCGTCGACTCTACCGGGCGCAGCTATTCGGTGCCGGCGCATACCTTGCCGTCGGCTCGCGGCCAGGGCGAGCCGCTCACCGGTCGATTAACGCCTCCACCGGGTGCAACTTTTGAATGTGTGCTGATGCCTGATGATGATGGACTGTACGTCATTGCGTCGGACGCGGGTTACGGGTTCGTGGTCAAGGGCGAGGACCTGCAAGCCAAGAACAAGGCGGGCAAGGCGCTGTTGAGTCTGCCGAACAACGCCAAGGTGATTGCGCCGCGCCCGGTGGCCGATCGGGAGAACAACTGGCTGGCGTCGGTGACCACCGAAGGTCGCTTGCTGGTGTTCAAGATCAGCGACTTGCCGCAGTTGGGCAAAGGCAAGGGCAACAAGATTATCGGCATTCCCGGCGAACGGGTCGCCAGTCGTGAGGAATATGTCACGGATATTGCAGTGTTGCCGGAGGGCGCCACGCTTGTGCTACAGGCAGGAAAGCGTACGCTTTCGTTGAAGGCGGACGATCTTGAGCATTACAAGGGTGAACGTGGTCGGCGGGGCAACAAGCTTCCGAGGGGATTTCAGCGGGTCGATGCGCTGCTCGTCGAAAACCTCAATTAGGCGTAGTAGAGGGCTCGGTCTGCGATTAAATGCCGCAGATCGATGCTTTCGCGCTGGAGTCGGCGCGCATATTCACGGATGATAGGCCCTTTCAAGCGCCGGCGTAGCCGAGCGTTCTTCACATTGACCGAGTATTTTTTCACTGTGGCAAGCCTTGTGGCTGCCACCTGGACGGAACGATGACTGCTCTGCGCCTCCCTATTTTGTGGCTCGCCGGCCTGCTTGGCCTGGCGGGCTGCAGCATGAACCAGCCGGTGTCGCTGTACCAACTGGACAGCGGAACCCCGGCCCAGCCTGCGCAAAGCACAGGCATGGCCGTATTGCTCGGCCCGGTTCTGATCGCTGACTACCTGCAGCGTGAAACCTTGTTGCAACGCCAACCGGACGGCAGCCTGCAAGCCGCCACTGACGGCCGTTGGGCCGGCAGCCTGTCCTCCGACATCGATCAGTTGCTGTTGCGCCAGCTCGCCGGGCACCTGGACAGCCAGCGCGTGGTGCTGGCACCGGCGACCCAGGGTTTCACCCCGGATGTGCAGGTACTGCTGTCGATTACCCGCCTGGACTCGGGTAAGGCCCAGCCGGCAGTGCTCGATGCCCAATGGCGGTTGATCGACCGTCGTGGCAAGGTGCGCGAGAACCGCATCGTTCATCTGCAAGAGCAACATGCCGGCACCACGGCGGCACAGGTCCAGGCCCAGGGCGTGCTGCTGCAACGCCTGGCCGAACAGCTGTCGGTGTCGCTCAAGCCCCTGGCCAACCAGCCGCCTGTCGCCGAAGTGCCCCGCAAGGCCGCGCCAGCCCCGGCCAAACCGGTAGAGAAGGAAAAGGACAAGATTCCCATGGCCTTGCCGATTCGTACGGACATGGAAGTGTTCAGGTTCTGACGGTTGGACCGGATACACGACAAAGCCCGCGTTGATGCGGGCTTTGTCGTTTCTGCCGGTTGGATCTCTCGTGCCTGGGCCGGCCCTATCGCGAGCAAGCTCGCTCCCACACTGGGTCTGAGACCGGCAGACATCTCCCTGTGGGAGCGAGCCTGCTCGCGATGAGGCCGGCCCAGGCAACAAAAAGCCCGCAGACAATCACTCATCTCCCACAGCAGGTCTGAGGCTTGCAGGGATCCCCTGTGGGAGCGAGCTTGCTCGCGATGGCGGCGCTGAAGGCAACAAAAAAGCCCGCAGACAATCACTCATCTGCGGGCTTCGTTATTTCATTTCTCGGGACTCAGGCCTGGCGCTCATGCATCCGCGCCAGTTGTCGCTCCAGCATCGATGGATAAGGCTCCATCAAGCGCTCCACGCAACACGCGCCTTCGGGGCTGGCGATGGGGCGGATGCGCGCGCGCTGGCGGATCAGGGCGTCGTCGTTGATCTTGCGCTCCACCAGCAGCAGGTTGCGGCTGTGTTGCGACAGCGCCAGGGCGTCCTGGGCGGTTTCGGTCAGCAGCAGGTCGATCTGGCTCAAGCCGAACAAGCCATCGCCCAAGGTCAGGCCCAACTGCAGTTGCAGGGTGATGCCGCTGTCGGCGACTTCGATCTGCAACTGGTGACCCAAGGCGCGCAGCAACTCACCGCAGCAAATGGCATTGGTCAGGTAGTCGTCGCCACTGTCTTCGGTGTGGAACAGCATCAGCGTGCTGCCGTCGTTCAAGGTGTGCAATTCGCCCTGATAGAGTGATGCGGCCTGGTCGAGGCAGTCGCGGTAGCGCTCGAGCAACTCCTTCAGGCGCGCCTGGGGCAGGCGACGCAGTTGATCCTGGGCGCCCAGTTGCACGGCCAGTACGGCGCTGTGCTGGGGCAGGTTCGAGGCCACAGGCCTGGCGACCGGCTGAGGTGCCCCATTGACCGACTCGTCACGCAGGTCGGCGAAGGCGTCGTCGTCTTCCTCGTCCTCCACCGCGCGCACCACGTGGCGTGGGGCCGGTTTGGAGGCCGGCATCGGCTGGCTTTCGTCGAAGCCCGGGTCGCGCAGGTCACGCACTTCGAAGCCTGGCTCGGCATCGTCGTCCGTGTAGTCGAGGTCTTCAGGTTCCGGCTGGGGCTCGGGTTCCGGGGCGAAGCTGGCGTGCAGTTGCCGGGCCAGGTCGCCGATCTCGTCCTGGCGCTGGGTGGCCGGCGTGTGTTCGTCGATGTCCCGCAGCCAGACGCGCAATTGCAGCAGCGGCGTGGAGATGTGCCGCCCCAGGCGCAGGCTCAGGGCCAGTGCCAGGGCCAGCAGGATCGCGCTGAGAATGCCCATGCTTTGCAGGCTGATGGTCATCGGTTGCTGGAACTGGTCCATGTCCAGGCTGATGCGCAGTTGCCCGGCGGTCACGTCCTGGAAGGTGATCTTGCTCTGGTACATGCCGCCGGACTCGCCCAGCAGGCCAGGCTTGGGCCGCTGGCCGGCCTCGGCGAGGATGCGGTTGTCCACGCTGTAGATGGCGGCGTGGGCCACCAGCTTGTTCTTGGTCAGGTTGTTGAGCAGCACGTTGAGGCTGAGGATGTCGTTGGACACCAGCAGCTCGGTGGCGGACGTGGCGGTCTGGGTGGTCAGGCTTTCACCCAGGGCATCGGCCTGCTCGTGCATCGCCTGCTTGAACTGCAAACCCATCACACAGGCATAGATGACCAGGGCCAGGGCGACCAGGATCACGTTATGGCTGGCAATGCGCAACGCGATCGGCACACGACGGTGGCGCAGCGCACGGAAGATCAGCAGGAAGAAGTTGTCGGTTTTGACTGGCGTGGGCCGGTTCACTGAGCTCGGCTCTTTGTCCGTGAAATTGACGCGCAGTATAGCGACAGGCCCATGACCGGCAAAGCACTGGCGGTGCCCGATGGTCACTGAATGTGGGTAGAATGCGGTTTTTTTCCACCTGCGGGGGTGCGCCTTGCGCGAAATCGTCCTGATAAACATCACTGGCAGCGACCGTCCGGGTCTGACTGCGGCCATTACCGGCGTTCTGGCCCAGGGTGGTGTGAACATTCTCGACATCGGTCAGGCGGTGATCCATGACACGCTGTCGTTCGGCATCCTGGTTGAAATCCCGGACGCCGAACAAAGCAAGTCCGTGCTCAAGGACATCCTGTTCACCGCCTACAAGCTCGACCAGCAGGTGCGCTTCACCCCGGTGTCCGAGGACGATTACCAGCATTGGGTGGCCGGCCAGGGCAAGAAGCGCCATATCGTGACCCTGTTGACTCGCAAGGTCACCGCCGAGCAGTTGCAGCGCGTCAGCTCGATCACCGCCCAATATGGCCTGAACATCGACCACATCGACCGCCTGTCCGGGCGCATGCCGCTGGACACCCCGGCCGACAAGGGCAAGGGCTGTATCGAGTTTTCGGTACGCGGCGAGCCGGCCGATCCCCAGGCGTTGCGTGCGGAATTCCTCAGCGTGGCCCAGGAACTGAACGTCGACATCGCCTTTCAGGAAGATTCGCTGTTCCGCCGCAACCGCCGCCTGGCGGTGTTCGACATGGACTCGACACTGATCGAGGCCGAGGTCATCGACGAACTGGCCAAGGCGGCCGGCGTGGGCGACAAGGTCTCGGCCATCACCGAGCGAGCCATGGCCGGCGAGCTGGATTTCCGTGCCAGCTTCAAGGAGCGCCTGGCCCTGCTTAAAGGTCTGGACGTCAGCGTGCTGGATTCCATTGGCGCTTCCCTGCGGCTGACCGAAGGCGCCGAAACCCTGTTCGCCGAACTCAAGCGCCTGGGCTACAAGACCGCCATCCTGTCCGGCGGCTTCACCTACTTCGCCAAGCAGTTGCAGGCCAAGCTCGGTATCGACTACGTATTCGCCAACGAGTTGGAAGTGGTGGACGGCAAGGTCACCGGCGTGGCCGTCGAGCCGATCGTCGATGCCCAGCGCAAGGCCGACCTGCTGCGTGAACTGGCTGAAAAGGAAGGCCTGCGCCTGGAGCAGACCATCGCCGTGGGCGACGGCGCCAACGACCTGCCGATGCTGGCGATCGCGGGCCTGGGCGTGGCATTTCGCGCCAAGCCGCTGGTCAAGCAGTCGGCCAGGCAAGCGATTTCCACCCTGGGGCTGGATGGGGTGTTGTACTTGCTGGGCTTCAGGGATCGTGACGGGCAGCTTTAAGGCCGACGCTTACCTGTGTAGGAGCTGCCGAAGGCTGCGATCTTTTGATCTTGATCTTTCGCTTCAGACTCAATTGGTCTTGGAAAGATCGCAGCCTCGCTCCGCTCGGCAGCTCCTACAGCGATTTCCACAACGAATCGAAATTCCCCTCTTGATCGCCACCATCCCCGGTTTCGGTTGAGTCCTCCGGGTGATAGGAAAACTGGTTGAAGCTGTGGGTGCTGGTCACCCGGCGGTCCAGGCCGGCGCGGCGTTCCTGGCCGTTGGTATTGATCAACACCCGCTGGCCTTCCTGGAAGGGCAGGCGGGGGGCGATCATGGTCGGGGGCAGGTCAATGGCGCTGATCTCGGGGAGCAACAGCCCGCGCAGGTAGTGACCGTGCTCGTTCTCCCGGACCAGTTGCAGCCCGCAAGGCTGGGCATGGGGGGCGACCAGTTCGATGCCCATTTGCATGGCGCCGTTGCGCACTTGGCGGATCCAGCGCACCACGGCGACGCTCCAGGCTTGGTCGCTGCTGTCGCGGATGCCGATCATTTCCCCGGCTTGCAGTTGTTCCGGCACCTCCTTGGGCCAACCGAGGCAATAGCCGCCAGGGCTGTGGTTGATGATCGGCAGGTCGTAGGTGGGGAAGTGATGCTGGTTGTCGGAGCTGGTGCCATCGTCATCGGCCGGGTTGACCGGGTACTCGATTTCTTCATAGGGCAGCAGGTCGCTGTCGCCGGCGGGGGCGGCGTCGAACGCTTGCTTCCAGGTATCGTTTGTCTTGCTCGGCGAGGCTTCGAAGCGGGCCTTGCGGGTGGCGGGGCTTTTCAGGATTTCGTTGAACGAGCGCTCGCCGCCAAGGTAGTAGTGCAGCGCACTCATGCCGACGCACAGGGTCAGCGCGCCGTTGCCCTCGGTGCGCTGGAAGCTGCGTTCAGCCGCTTCGCCCCAGGCGGCTTGCAGGTGATGCAAAGTGTCGGCACTCATGCCGCCAGGGACTGGCAACGTATTATCGGCAGGTTGTTCCAGGTGAGTGGCGATTGCACGCACCAGTGGCTGGGGATCGAAGCCCTGCAAGGTCGGCTGCTGTTCGGCCCGGAACTTGGAGCGGTAGCGTGGCCCGACATCCAGCTCTGGAGCGACGGCGAACAGGCTCCTGGCAGCGGTGGCAGGGTCCAGCTTGACCCACTGGCTCCAGGATTCGAGCACCTCGGTCAGTCGTCCGATCTGGCTCTGGCGCAATTGATTGCTGCGTGACGCGCCCAGCAGCAGGGCGACGACATAGGTCTGCTCGGCGTTCAATTGATGGACCTGGCTGGCCAGCTCGTCACTCACGCTCAGGTGTTGCAAGCGATGCAGGCAGGCGATCCGGTACAACTGATGCAAGTCCAGCCATAGCCCCTCGGGCACTGGACTGTAGAGCTGGCTGGCACGCAGCAGCGGGCCGTTGAGGGCATGCATCGCCCGTTGCAGCGCGGTGCTCAGCAGGCGGGCCCGGTCCTTGGTGTATTTCGACGCGATACGCGCCACGATCTGTTTGTAGCCCATCGCCAGTTGGGTTTGCAGGGCCTGGCACAGGTTGACGATCTTGCGCGAGCGATCATCCAGCACGATGGCCTGTTGCAGGAAGTGCCGCTCCAGGTGCTTGCAGACGTAATACACCTCGGGCCGCAGCAGTTCGAGCAATTGCAGGCGATTGTCGCTGGGCGTGAGCAGTTGGTTGAGTTCACCCAGGGCCTGGTACAACAGGCGGGCCGTTTCGCCGATGTTGGCCTTGGGCAGGTTGGCGATCCAGCGCTTGAGGTCCCGTGGCGTAGCATCGCAGAACGACAGGCGTGATTGTGTCGGGGTCAGGACGCGCAATAGCTGGAGAGGGCTGGTCTCATTCATGCCGTGTACGGGCTCCGGCGGGAAATAAACGTGATGTTTCCAACTCTAGCAGCTGACAGGCAGGCGTGTTGCCCTGAAAGTGCTGTGGGAGCAAAGCTTGCTCGCGATGCAGGCGCCGCGTTTTTTAGACCGCGTTATCGTTCATCGCGGGCAAGCCTTGCTCCCACAGACCTGCTTCAAGGGCGGGTGTGACTCAGCCTTTGGGCAGCGCCAGGCCCTGGCCCATCTGCACGGGCGACCCGGCCACCAGGTCTTCGGCCCATTTCACCTGGCCTGGACCGAACAGCACGATGGCGGTCGAACCCAGTTTGAAGCGTCCCAGTTCGGCGCCTTTTTCCAGATGGATCGGCCCACGGGCGGCTTCGTCGTAACGGAAGGTTTTCAGCTCACGCTTGGGCGGCGTCACCAGCCCGGCCCAGACGGTTTCGATGGAGGCCACGATCATCGCGCCCACCAGCACCACGGCCATCGGCCCGCGCTCGGTGTCGAAAATGCACGCCACGCGCTCGTTGCGGGCGAACAGCTCCGGAACGTTTTCGGCGGTGGTCTGGTTGACCGAGAAAATCCGCCCAGGGATGTAGACCATCTCCCGCAGGGTGCCGGCCAATGGCATGTGCACGCGGTGGTAGTCCTTGGGGGACAGATAGATGGTGGCGAAATCGCCGCCCATGAACGGCGCTGCGTTGGCCGCGTCACCGCCCAGCAGCTCCAGCACGCTGAAGCTGTGGCCCTTGGCCTGGAACACCCGGCCATGCTCGATCGGGCCGAGCTGGCTGACGGCGCCGTCGGCGGGGCTGAGGATCGCGCCCGGGGTTTCGTCCAGCGGCCGCGCGCCGTCTTTCAGGGCGCGGGTGAAGAAGGCGTTGAAGTGCTCATACGCAGTCAGGTCTTCCACCAGGGCCTGGGACATATCCACTTGATAGCGCTTGGCGAACCACGCGGTGAAGGCATTCTTGAACCAGCGCACGCGGCATTCGGCAATGCAACCGGCCAACCGCGACAGCAGGTGGTGGGGCAGCAGGTATTGAGTGAGGATGAACAAACGGTTTTTCATTAACTGTCCTTAAGAACCTTCAAAGCTCGATGGGCGTGTCGGGGTGGTTGCCCCATTCGCCCCAGGAACCGGCATAGCCTTTGACTCGTGGATAACCGAGCGCCTTGGCCACCAGGTAGGTGAAGCCAGAGCGGTGGTGAGTCTGGCAGTGGGTGATGATTTCTTTGTCGGGCGTGATGCCCAATCGTTCGAGGATCTGCGGCATATCCTTGCGAATGCGCAGGTTGCGCGCCGGGTCCATGCCGGCGGTCCATTCGAAATTGACCGCCCCTGGAATATGTCCGCCCCGGGCCGCGACGACTTTCTCGCCGGAGTATTCCTGCGGGCCACGCGCATCCCAGATGGCCAGGTCGGCGGCACCGAGGCGGCTTTGCAGGTATTCGCGGGTGGCGGTGGGGGCATCGTGCAACGTCAGGGGCACCGGGCCGGCAACCGGTGCCGGAACATCGACGGACACTGGCAGGCCTTCGTCCAGCCAGGACAGCAGGCCGCCGTCGAGGTAGTGATAGTTCGAGTGGCCGATCACGTCCAGCAGCCAGATAAAGCGCCCGGCCCAGCCTCCGCCTTCGTCGTCGTAGACCACGTAGACCGCGTCCGGGTGATGCCCAAGCTCGCCGAACAGGGTTTCCAGGTCGGTTTTGGCCGGCAGCAGGCCCGGTGCCGGCGGTTGGCCGAGCTGGGTGCGCTTGGGGTCGACGAAACGTGCACCGGGGATGTGCCCGGTGCTGTAGCGCGCGGCGCTGGTCAGGTCCACCAGAATCAGTTCGCGGGCGTCGAGGCGCGGCAGCAGTTCGCTCGGCTCGATCACCAGCGGCAAGCCAGAGAAGTCAGGCATGTGAGGTCTCCAGGGGCGCAAAGGGAAAGGATTGTAGCAAGTTCAGCGACCGCGGTTGGTAAAGGTATGCAGGGCCCTTTCGATGCATTGCACGGTTTTGCCAAAGGCTTGCACGGTGATATCCGAGAACGGCCCGCCGCCCTGGTCCACCGCCACCAGCATGATCACCCGGCCGTTGCAGGTCAGTGAGCGCAACAGCAGGTGCTCACCTCGGAACAGGCTGCGCAGGCCCGGCGGCAGTAGTGCCGAAAACTGCGCGTTGTTGTCCGGGTTCAGGCGAACCTGGGCCTGCTGGGCCAGTAACCGTTGCAATATTTTGCTCTGGCTGATGGTAAAGCTCATGGCTGCGGCTTCCTTGGGCAGGCCGGCAGTCTGGTGTACGCGCATGCTGATCTGGCTGCGGTCGGCCATCAGGATCATCACTCGGCGCATGCCACAGGCCACCAGGACGTCCCGTGCCGAGGTGGTCAGGTGCATGGCATTGCGAAAGGGGCTCGGCTCCACCAGCATGGCGGAGCATTGCTTGCGCCACTGGCTCAGGTCTTGGGCGCTGGGTGGGGCGGCGGGCAGCAAGCCGGGGTGGACGCGACGGCTGCCCGAGGGCCAGATCAGCGCCACGGCCGGGTGCCAGAGGTCCGGCATGGCGTGATGATGGGCGCTATTGGCCGCTTGTTGGTGCAGCTGTTGCTGGACCTCGTCCATAGACATCTGCAGATACAAACTGGTGAGGTACTGCCAGCGGGTGATAGCGGGGCTGTCCCAGGCCTGTTGTGCGGCAAGTGCCAGGCCGTTGGCCAGCAATACGGTGTTGGCCGGCTGGTTGAGCCAGCGTCGCAGGATCGGGTCGTCGTCCAGGCGATTCTGCTGGCGCAGGGGGTGTTCGCTGTCCCGGGCGATGCGCAGGACTTTCACCAGCTCGCGGCGTTCATTGAGCAGCAGGCGATAACCTTGCGCCACCCAGATGGGCAAGCGCCAGGTTTCCACCAGCCCCAGGCAGATTTCCAGCAGGCTGACGCCGAACAGTTCGCGCTCTACCTTGGGCGCGGGCTCGCCTTTATGGACGACCCGCAGTTCCCATTCCCCGAGCAGTCGTGGATGGGTCAGGGCCAGGGGCCAGAGCGGCGACAGGAACAACAGGCTGCCCCAGTGTATGTCTTGCCACAGCCGCGCCAGGCGGCTGGCAAAAAAACCATTGGCCTGTTGCGTGGCGTGCTGGCTGATCAATTGCAACTGGCGCAAGGCGATAGGTATTTCATGCTCCGGCAACGACGGCAGGCGGGCGAGCAGTTCCTCGGTACGCTTGAGGCCGAGGCGGTTGATGGCCACTTCGAGGTTTTCCGCAGGTTCTGCAAGGCTGCCATGGGTGTGATGGTTGGCCTCGCGGATAACGCTCAGGGCCAGGGCGGGGCTGTCCTGCATCAGGTCGGCGATGTCGCGCAATGAGCGGCGGCTGTCGGCGAGGGCCTTGCAGACCAGGTCGTGGCTGGCCTGGGGCACCGGCAGATGCACGCCTTTGAGCAGCTTCACCCAGCCTTCGAGGGTGGTCGGTCGGGGCGTTGGAACCTTGGTTTCGTTAGTCATGGCTGGACGTGATCATCGTATGAATTCTCTACGCCCGGAACGGGGCAAATTGGCTTTTCGCCAGAACAGCCTATAGTCTGGCGCAGTTTTGCCGATAAGTAGAAGAAGAGATTTTTCAGCTTCCGAATATGACCTTGAACCCGACTTAAATAAGTACTTTCTATCTATGGCTAAAATTATCGGCATCATTGTCGTGTTCGCGAGCGTACTCGGCGGATACGTGCTCTCCCATGGCAAGATTGCCGCCCTGATCCAACCTTTCGAGGTCATGATCATCGGTGGCGCGGCCCTCGGCGCATTCCTGCAGGCCAACCCTGGCTATATGACGATGCACGTGCTCAAGAAATCCCTGGGCATGTTCAGTTCGCGCTTTAGCCACACCTTCTACCTCGAGGTGCTGGGGCTGATCTACGAGATCCTCAACAAGAGCCGCCGCGAAGGCATGATGGCGATCGAAGGCGACATCGAAGACGCCGCCGCCAGCCCGATTTTCGCCAAGTACCCGGCCGTGCTCAAGGACGCCCGGATGACGGCGTTCATCTGTGATTACCTGCGCATCATGTCGTCCGGCAACATGGCGCCCCATGAGCTCGAAGGCCTGTTCGACATGGAGCTGTACAGCCTCAAGGAAGACCTGGAGCACCCGTCTCACGCGGTCAATGGCATCGCGGATGCCATGCCTGGTTTCGGTATCGTCGCGGCGGTATTGGGTATCGTGGTGACCATGGCGTCCCTGGGCGACGGTGACCAGAAGTCCATCGGCCTGCACGTGGGGGCGGCATTGGTGGGTACCTTCTTCGGTATTTTGGCGGCGTATGGTTTCTTCGGCCCGCTGGCCCACTGCCTGGCCCACGATGCCAAGGAAGAACTCAATGTCTATGAAGCCATCAAGGCGTCCCTGGTGGCCTCGGCCTCGGGCATGCCGCCATCATTGGCGGTAGAGTTCGGTCGCAAGGTCCTGTACCCGGCACACCGTCCAAGCTTCGCCGAGCTGGAACAAGCGGTTCGCGGTCGCTAAATCATGGAAAATAACCAGCCGATCATCGTCAAGCGCGTCAAGCGCATTGCCGGCGGGCACCATGGCGGTGCCTGGAAAATTGCCTTTGCCGACTTCGCCACGGCGATGATGGCTTTCTTCCTGGTGCTGTGGTTGCTGTCCACGGCGACCCCGGAGCAGAAGATCGCCATCGCCGGTTACTTCAAGGACCCGGTCGGCTTTTCCGAAAGTGGCACGCCCTACATCATCGACCTGGGCGGCTCGCCGACCCTGGCCCCGGAAAACACCCTCAACCCCGAGGTCAAATCCCAGCCCCAGCCTGACAAGGTGACAGTGGATTCCGAGCAGGTCGAAGGCATGGCCGAACAAGTCGAGCGCGAGCGCCTGGAACTGCTGTTGCAGGAACTGCAGAACAAGGTCGAAGAGAACCCGCAACTGCAGAAATTCAAGGACCAGATCCTGTTCGAAATCACCCCGAACGGCTTGCGCATCCAGATCATGGACGCCGAGAACCGGCCGATGTTCGATTCCGGCAGCGCGCGCCTGAAGCCGTATTTCGAGGACATCCTGTTGGCCATGGCCGACACCATCAAGGCGGTGCCGAACAAGATCAGCATCAGTGGTCATACCGATGCCAAACCCTACATCGGCAAGGGTGACTACGGTAACTGGGAGCTGTCCGCCAACCGCGCCAACGCGGCCCGTCGCGCCCTGGTGGCCGGCAGCTATCCGGACGAGCAGGTGGCGCGGGTGGTCGGTTATGCGTCTTCGGCGCTGTTCGACCGCAAGGACCCGTTCAACCCGGTCAACCGGCGTATCGATATCGTGGTATTGACCAAGAAGGCGCAGAAAGCCATCGAGGGTTCGCAAACCGACGATCCGGCACCCGATCCGGTGCCGGGCGAGGGTGCGCCGGGTGAAGCGCCTGCTCCGACCTCCACACCTGGCGCGGCGGTCGATCCGAATGCGTTGCCGGCGGACAAGCAACCCGTACCGGCCCATGAGCTGCGCGAGCGGCTGAACCTGTTCGACGATGCCGCGCCCAAGCCTCCCGGAGCGCCGGCGCAGTGATTGAAGGTTTGTCGATGGACCTGTGGCGAGGGGATTTATCCCCGTTGGGCTGCGCAGCAGCCCCCCCTATGCCTGTCTTTTTATTCAGGGATATGAAAGGGAGGGGGCACTTCGCGCCCCAGCGGGGATAAATCCCCTCGCCACAATTGTGTCCGGCTTCCCTTCCTTTCAGCTCAGTAACCGCTTTCCGGCAGGCTGGCGATGATCGAGCGGTAGCTGTTCATCCGTTGCTGATGCACGCGACCTTCTTCCAGGGCCTTGAGCAGGGCGCAACCGGGTTCGCGGTCGTGTTTGCAGTCGCGGAAGCGGCAGGTGCCGATCAGCTCGTTGAACTCGATGAACCCGGCTTCGACATCGGCCCGGCTGACGTGGCCCAGGCCGAATTCGCGGATACCCGGCGAGTCGATCAATTCACCGCCGCCAGGGAAGTGGAACAGCCGCGCGGTGGTGGTGGTGTGGGTGCCCTGGCCGGACAGCTCGGACAACGGCCCGACGCGCGTCTCGACGTCCGGCAGCAGGCTGTTGACCAGGGAAGACTTGCCCACGCCAGACTGGCCGACGAACACACTGATGCGCCCGTCCAGCTGCTGTTGCAACTGCTCCATGCCGTTGCCGTGATGGGCCGAGACTTCCAGTACCGGGTAACCCAGATCCCGATAGACCGCCAGCAGGGCGTTCAGCGCCGGGGCGTTGTGTTCGTCGATCAGGTCGAACTTGT
Organism: Pseudomonas sp. NFACC13-1; assembly: GCF_900104425.1. Classification (NCBI taxonomy): domain Bacteria; kingdom Pseudomonadati; phylum Pseudomonadota; class Gammaproteobacteria; order Pseudomonadales; family Pseudomonadaceae; genus Pseudomonas; species Pseudomonas sp. NFACC13-1. Next base: position 20,044 of record NZ_FMXV01000014.1, read on the forward strand.
TGAGCAGCAGCAACGGGCGGATACCCGCGTGTTCGGCGGCCACCAGGTAACGGTCGATCAGGTTGGCGTGAGGCTCGGGCAACGGAGCGAACACAATGACGATCATGTCGACGTTGGCGGCCACGGGCTTGAGCTGGCCTCGGCTGTCCGGCCGGCACAGCTCGGTGTGGCGCGGCAACTGCGCGACGATCACGCCGATGCCCTGGTTACCGGCCCGCCAGACCACCTGGTCGCCCGTCACCAGCGCCGGCAGGTTGGCGCGCAAGTGGCAGCGGAACACCTGGCCAGCCAGTTCGCCTTCCAGGGCCTCGACCTCGACCTGCACGCCGAAGTGGGCGATCACCAGACCGGTCTGTTCAGGGCCCAGGTCGCCACCCTCCAGGGCTTCGACAGCACTGGATTCGCGTTTGGCGGCGCGGGCGGCGCGCTCGCCCTGGATCTTTTCGATGCGCCAGTTCTGACGACGATTGAGTTGGCGTTTGGCCATGGGTGTTCCGTATGAAGAAATGCAGCGAATAGGGTAAAACGGCGGCGAGTTTAGCACGCCCAAGGGCCTGCCTAAGCTAAACTGCGTGGCTACGCCGAGGAGCTTCCCTATGCAAAACCCGCAGAACCTGATCTGGATCGACCTGGAAATGACCGGTCTGAACCCTGACACCGACGTCATCATCGAAATGGCCACCATCGTCACCGACAGCGACCTCAACACCCTGGCCGAAGGTCCGGTGATCGCGATCCACCACAGCGACGAAGTCCTGGCCGGCATGGACGAGTGGAACACCCGCCAGCACGGCGGCTCGGGCCTGACCCAGCGGGTGCGCGAGAGCAAGATCAGCATGGCCGAAGCCGAGGCCCAGACCCTCGCTTTCCTGGAACAATGGGTGCCCAAGGGCAAGTCGCCGATCTGCGGCAACAGCATCTGCCAGGATCGTCGCTTCCTCTATACCCACATGAAATCCCTGGAAAGCTACTTCCACTACCGCAACCTGGACGTCTCCACCCTCAAGGAGCTGGCCGCCCGCTGGGCGCCAGAAGTGCGCGACAGCTTCCAGAAGGGCAGCACCCACCTGGCCCTGGACGACATCCGCGAGTCCATCGCCGAGTTGCAGCATTACCGCAAGCATTTCATCAAGTTCTGAAGCCTGTCCCATGTAGGAGCTGCCGAAGGCTGCGATCTTTTGATGTAGATCCGCTGAGCGTTCGCTTGCGGCTCAATTGGCTGGGAAAAGATCGCAGCCTCGCTTTGCTCGGCAGCTCCTACGGGCTTGTTCTCCTGCAAGGATCGTCATCAATGTTGCTGATGCTTTATCTGATCGCCATCACCGCCGAAGCCATGACCGGCGCCTTGTCCGCCGGAAGGCGGGGCATGGACTGGTTTGGCGTGGTGCTGATTGCCTGTGTCACGGCGTTGGGGGGCGGCTCGGTGCGCGATGTGTTGCTCGGTCATTACCCGCTCACCTGGGTCAAGCACCCTGAGTACCTGGTGCTGACCACCGCGGCGGCGATGCTGACGGTGTTCCTGGCGCGCTGGATGCGCCACTTGCGCTCGCTGTTCCTGGTGCTCGACGCCGTGGGCCTGGTGGCGTTTACCCTGATCGGCTGCATGACGGCCCTGGAAATGGGCCATGGCATGCTGGTGGCGTCGGTCAGTGGGGTGATCACCGGGGTGTTCGGTGGCATCCTCCGGGACATCTTCTGCAACGATATTCCGCTGATCTTCCGTCGCGAACTCTACGCCAGCGTCTCGTTTGCCGCGGCGTGGTGTTATCTGCTGTGTGTCTTCCTGCAATTGCCCAACGAGCAGGCGATCCTCATCACCTTGTTCGGCGGTTTCCTGCTGCGGCTCCTGGCGATTCGCTTTCACTGGGAAATGCCGAAGTTCGTCTACAACGACGAGGTCTGACGCTCGGCATGTTGGCGCAACGCCCACGCCACGTGCTCGCGTACCAGTTCCGAGGGATAGTCGCGCCGCGCCTCCAGCGCTTGCAGCACGGGAATGGTTGACGGCGCATTGCCCAGGCCCACCGCCAGGTTGCGCAGCCAGCGCTCGTAACCGGCACGGCGCAACGGTGAACCCTCGGTGCTGCTGAGGAATTTCTCTTCGTCCCACATGAACAGCTCGGCCAGCCCGGCATTGTCCAGGTTGTGCCGCGGCTTGAAGTCGCTTTCCCCGGAGGGGCGGGCAAAGCGGTTCCACGGGCAGACGATCTGGCAGTCGTCACAGCCGAATACCCGGTTGCCGATCAGTGGCCGCAGCTCTTCAGGAATGGCGCTTTTCAGCTCGATGGTCAGGTAGGAAATACAACGGCGAGCATCGAGCACGTAAGGGCCGACGAAGGCATTCGTAGGACAGATGTCCAGGCATGCGGTGCATTTTCCACAATGTTCGGTGCCGTGGGGCGGGTCGACGGGCAGCGGCAGGTCGACAAACAGCTCGCTCAGGAAAAAATAGCTGCCGGCCTTGCGGTTCAACACCAGGGTGTTTTTACCGATCCAGCCCAGGCCGGCCTGTTCGGCGATGGCTTTTTCCAGCACCGGTGCGCTGTCGACAAAGGCGCGGTAGCCAAAGGGACCGATGACCGCCTGAATTTTTTCCGCCAATTGCTGCACGCGTTTACGGATCAATTTGTGGTAATCGCGGCCCAACGCATAACGCGAGACGTAGGCTTTTTCCGGTTGGCCGAGCAATTGCGCCATTTGCGTATCGCCCGGCAAGTAATCCATGCGCAGGGAAACCACCCGCAGCGTGCCCGGCACCAGTTCCTCGGGGTGCGAGCGTTTGCTGCCATGGGCGCCCATATAGTCCATTTCGCCGTGGTAGCCGGCTTCGAGCCAGCGTTGCAGGTGTTGTTCATGCTCGGCCAGGTCCAGGCCGCTGATGCCGACCTGCTGGAAACCCAGCTCGCGGCCCCATTCCTTGATGGATTGGGCGAGGGCGGGGAGGTCTGTGGGAATGGCAGGCATGAGGCGAGAGAAACCGGAGCTGAGATGCGTATAATTCTGCCAGACATCGGAGCCCGAAGACGCATGCCGCACACTAAAGATGATTTTCCCGACGCGCTGTACAGCGCCGCGCAGGTCCGGGCCCTCGATGCTCAACTGATCGCGGCAGGCACCGCCGGTTTCGAATTGATGCAGCGTGCTGCCCGCGCCACCTGGCGAGCGATCGTCCGACGCTGGCCTGACGCACGCGAGCTGACCGTGTTGGCCGGCCATGGCAACAATGCCGGCGATGGCTACCTGGTCGCGACCCTGGCCCGGCGCGCCGGTTGGTCGGTGCGGGTGCTGACGGTGGGCGAGCCCCGGCGATTGCAGGGGGACGCCGCCAATGCCCATGCCGAGGCCGTGGCGGTGGGCGTGCCGATGGAGCCGTGGTCGGATGAGGCCGAGTTGCGCGGCGTGTTGCTGGACGCGCTGCTCGGCACCGGCCTGAATGGCGATGTGCGCGAGCCTTATGTGCAGGCCATCGATACGATCAACGTCAGCGGCCTGCCGGTCGCGGCGGTGGATATCCCTTCGGGGTTGTGCGCCGACACCGGCCGGGTGCTGGGCACGGCGGTGGCGGCCGACCTGACCGTGACCTTCATTGGCTTGAAACTGGGGTTGTTCACTGGCGAGGCGGCGGACCGGGTCGGTGAGCTGGTGTTCAATGACCTGCACGCCGACCCGGATATCGTTGAAACGGCACCGGCCTGTGCCCGATTGCTCCTGCCCTACAATCTGCCTCGTCTGTCACCTCGTGCCGCCACTTCCCACAAGGGCAAGTTCGGTCATGTGTTGTTGATTGGCGGCGACCGCGGCTTCGGCGGCGCTATCCAGATGAGTGCCGAAAGCGCCCTGCGCTGCGGGGCGGGCATGGTTTCGCTGGCGACCCGCAGTGAGCATGTGTCCGCCGCGCTGATGCGTTTACCGGAAGTGATGGTGCAGGGCACCCATTCGGCGAACCAATTGATGGGCTTGCTCCAGCAGGCCAGCGTGCTGGTGGTCGGGCCGGGCCTGGGCCAGGCGGCCTGGGGGCGCAGCCTGCTGTCGACGGCGGCCAATGCGCCACTGCCGCAAGTATGGGATGCCGATGCACTGAACCTGCTGAGCAGCGGCGATGTCCGTTTGCCTGAGCAGTGCGTCATCACCCCGCACCCGGGCGAGGCGGCGCGCCTGTTGGAGATATCCACCGCCCAGGTGCAGGCCGATCGCCCGGCGGCGGCCCATGCCTTGAGCCAGAAATACAGCGCCACGGTGATCCTCAAGGGCGCCGGCAGCCTGATTGCCAGCCCGGACGGTCGCCTGGCGGTTTGCAGCCAGGGCCATCCGGCCATGGCCACCGCCGGTCTGGGGGATGTGCTGGCCGGTGTGGTCGGGGCCTTGCTGGCCCAGGGCATGGAAGGCTTCGAGGCCGCGTGCCTGGCGGTCTGGCTGCATGCCAGTGCCGGTGCCCAGGTCGGTCGCTCGGGCCGGGGATTGGCGGCGACCGATCTGATCCCGGCCATTCGTCAGTTGTTGGAGGAGCATTCACCGTGTCTGAAGTAACCCTGTACGTGGCGGACGAACAAGCCATGACACAATTTGGCGCCCGCATCGCGCAGATCACCGCCGGCCACGGCCTGATTTTTCTCGAAGGCGACCTCGGCGCGGGGAAAACCACCTTGTCCCGTGGCATCATTCGCGGCCTCGGGCACGTCGGTTCAGTCAAGAGCCCGACGTTCACCCTGGTCGAGCCCTATGAGATCGGCGACATTCGCGCCTTCCATTTCGACCTGTATCGATTGGTGGATCCCGAGGAGCTGGAATTCCTCGGTATCCGCGATTATTTCGAAGATGACGCCTTGTGCCTGATCGAATGGCCCCAGAAGGGTGCAGGCTTTTTGCCAAAGCCCGACCTGACCATTACCATTGGCGCGCAGAACGGCGGGCGTTCGCTGAAACTGACGCCGCAAGGCTCCCGTGGTGAGTCGTGGTGTGCCGCTTTGGCATTGGAAAACTAATTGATGATGGGGTTTGGTATGCGCTTTCGCGCGGTGGTTGCTGTCGTAGGACTGTTGCTTACGGCACTGGCCGTCGATGCTGTGGCCGAGACAAAGGTCAACAGCGTTCGCCTCTGGCGGGCGCCGGACAACACACGGCTGGTGTTTGACCTGACGGGGCCGGTGCAGCACAGCGTATTCACCCTGACCGCCCCGGATCGCCTGGTGATCGACATCAACGGCGCGACCCTGGGGGCGCCGCTGAATGTCGCTACCGCCAACACGCCGATCACCGCCATGCGTTCGGCCCAGCGTACGCCGACCGACCTGCGGGTGGTCATCGACCTGAAAAAAGCCGTGACCCCGAAGAGCTTCACCCTGGCCCCCAACGCCCAGTACGGCAACCGGCTGGTGGTGGACCTGTTCGACAACCCGGCCGATGCCGAGCCACCGCCACCGCCACCGCCGCCAACCAATGTGGCCACGGTGCCAGCGGTGCCGGTGACCCCGACCGAGCCTGCGCTCAAACTGCCACCGGCCCCGGCCGGCAAGCGCGACATCATCGTGGTGATCGACGCCGGTCATGGTGGCGAAGACCCGGGCGCCTCGGGCTCGCGCGGGCAACGTGAAAAAGACGTGGTGCTGTCCATCGCCCGTGAATTGCAGCGCCAGGTCAACGGCATGAAAGGCTTCCGCGCCGAACTGACCCGCACCGGCGACTATTTCATTCCCTTGCGCGGACGCACCGAAATCGCCCGCAAGAAAGGCGCCGACCTGTTCGTCTCCATTCACGCCGACGCCGCGCCTTCGGCGGCAGCGTTCGGGGCCTCGGTGTTTGCTCTGTCCGACCGTGGCGCGACGTCCGAGACCGCCCGTTGGCTGGCCGACACTGAAAACCGCTCGGACCTGATCGGCGGTGCCGGCAACGTCAGCCTCGACGACAAGGACCGGATGCTCGCCGGCGTCCTGCTCGACTTGTCGATGACCGCCTCGTTGACCTCCAGCCTGAACGTCGGCCAGAAGGTCTTGAGCAACATCGGTCGTGTCACGCCGCTGCACAAGCAGCGCGTCGAACAGGCCGGGTTCATGGTGCTCAAGTCGCCGGACATCCCGTCGATCCTGGTGGAAACCGGGTTCATTTCCAACGCCAACGAAGCCTCGAAACTGTCGACGTCGAGCCATCAGCAGGCCCTGGCCCGCTCCATCAGCAGCGGCGTACGGCAGTTCTTCCAGCAGAACCCACCGCCGGGCACCTACATCGCCTGGCTGCGGGACTCCGGCAAGATCGCCCAGGGGCCGCGGGATCACCGCGTCAACCCGGGCGAAACCCTGGCGATGATTGCCGTGCGCTACCAGGTGTCGCCCGCCACCTTGCGCAGCGCCAACAATCTCAAGAGCGATGAGCTCAAGATTGGCCAGACCCTGACCATTCCGGGCAATGAAGTGGCGGCCAAGCAATGAGTGACGAAGTGATCGGCAACACCGCCCGCATCGAACTGCTCAGCCCTCGGCTGGCGAACCAGATCGCCGCCGGTGAAGTGGTCGAGCGTCCGGCGTCGGTCATCAAGGAACTGCTGGAGAACAGCCTCGACTCCGGGGCCCGGCGCATCGATGTGGATGTCGAGCAGGGCGGCGTCAAGCTGCTGCGGGTGCGCGATGACGGTGGCGGGATTCCCTCTGACGACCTGCCGCTGGCCCTGGCGCGTCATGCCACCAGCAAGATCCGCGACCTGGAAGACCTCGAGCGGGTCATGAGCCTGGGCTTCCGGGGCGAGGCGCTGGCGTCCATCAGTTCGGTGTCGCGCCTGACCCTCACCTCCCGCACCCGCGATGCCGAGCAGGCCTGGCAGGTCGAGACCGAAGGCCGCGACATGGCGTCTCGCGTCCAGCCCGCGGCCCATCCGGTGGGCACTTCGGTGGAAGTGCGCGACTTGTTCTTCAACACCCCGGCCCGACGCAAGTTTCTCAAGGCCGAGAAGACTGAATTCGATCACCTGCAAGAAGTCATCAAGCGCCTGGCCCTGGCGCGTTTTGACGTGGCGTTCCATTTGCGCCACAACGGCAAGACCATCCTCAGCCTGCACGAGGCCCACGACGATGCCGCCCGCGCCCGGCGCGTGGGCGCGGTGTGCGGTGCGGGGTTCCTGGAGCAGGCCTTGCCCATCGAGGTGGAGCGCAACGGCTTGCACCTGTGGGGGTGGGTCGGCTTGCCAACGTTCTCCCGCAGCCAGGCGGACCTGCAATATTTCTACGTGAACGGCCGGGCGGTGCGCGACAAGCTGGTGGCCCACGCGGTGCGCCAGGCCTATCGTGATGTGCTGTTCAATGGCCGGCATCCGACTTTCGTGCTGTTTTTCGAGGTCGATCCGGCAGTGGTGGACGTCAACGTGCACCCGACCAAGCATGAGGTGCGTTTCCGTGACGGGCGCATGGTCCACGATTTCCTCTATGGCACCCTGCACCGTGCCCTGGGCGATGTGCGTCCGGAAGATCAGTTGGCGGCTCCGGCGGCGGTGGCTGGCATGGTCCGGCCGACAGGGCTGGATGCCGGTGAGTTCGGTCCCCAGGGCGAAATGCGCCTGGCGGCCAATGCGCTGCTGGAGCAACCCCAGCCTCAGCCCAGCTACAACACGGCCGGCAGCGGCGCTGGCAGCGGCTATCAGTATCAATACACCCCGCGCCCGCAATCCAACGTGCCGGCAGCCGAGGCCCAGGCGGCCTATCGCGAGTTCTTCAAGCCCTTGCCGGAAACCGGTGCGGCGGCGCTGCCCGACGGCCAGGGCGATATCCCGCCGCTGGGCTATGCCCTGGCGCAACTCAAAGGCATCTATATCCTCTCGGAAAATGCCCAAGGCCTGGTGCTGGTGGACATGCACGCCGCCCATGAGCGGATCATGTACGAGCGGCTGAAAATCGCCATGGCCAGCGAAGGCCTGAGCGGCCAGCCGCTGTTGGTGCCCGAGTCCCTGGCCGTCAGCCAACGCGAAGCCGATTGTGCCGAAGAGCATGTGGCCTGGTTCCAGCGCCTGGGCTTCGAATTGCAGCGCCTGGGCCCGGAAACCCTGGCGATCCGCCAGATCCCGGCCTTGCTGAAGCAGGCCGAGGCCAATCGCCTGGTCAGCGATGTGCTGGCGGACTTGATGGAGTACGGCACCAGCGACCGGATCCAGGCGCACCTGAACGAACTGCTCGGCACCATGGCCTGCCACGGCGCGATCCGCGCCAACCGGCGCCTGGCCCTGCCGGAAATGAACGGTCTGCTGCGGGACATGGAAAACACCGAACGCAGCGGTCAATGCAACCATGGCCGGCCGACCTGGACCCAACTGGGCCTGGACGACCTGGACAAACTGTTCCTGCGCGGTCGTTGATGAGCCCGTTGCCACCCGCGATTTTCCTGATGGGGCCGACCGCCGCCGGCAAGACCGACCTGGCTATCGAATTGACCAAGGTCCTGCCCTGCGAGTTGATCAGTGTCGATTCGGCCTTGGTCTATCGGGGCATGGACATCGGCACCGCCAAGCCGTCAAAAGAACTGCTGGCCGAATTTCCCCACCGGCTGATCGACATCCTGGACCCGGCCGAGGCTTATTCGGCGGCCGATTTCCGGCGCGATGCGCTCCAGGCCATGGCCGAAATCACCGCACGGGGCAAGATCCCGCTGCTGGTGGGCGGTACGATGCTGTATTACAAGGCCTTGGTCGACGGGCTGGCGGACATGCCGGCGGCCGATCCCGAGGTGCGCGCGCAGATCGAAGAAGAGGCCGCGCGTCTGGGCTGGCAGGCCCTGCACGAGCAATTGGCGGTCATCGACCCGCAGTCGGCGGCGCGTATTCACCCCAATGACCCGCAGCGGCTCAGTCGGGCCCTGGAGGTTTATCGGGTCAGCGGCCAGAGCATGACCGCCCTGCGCCAGCGACAATCTGCGCAAAGTACTGAAGCAGCCGCTTCGGGACTGCAACAATTGCCCTATACTGTCGCGAATCTGGCCATCGCTCCGGCGAACCGGCAAGTGCTGCATCGGCGAATTGAACAAAGATTCACACTAATGTTGGAACAGGGGTTCATAGACGAGGTCGTAGCCCTGCGTGAGCGAAGTGACCTGCATGCCGGGTTGCCGTCTATACGTGCGGTAGGTTATCGACAAGTCTGGGATTACCTGGACGGCAAGCTGACGTCAGCCGAGATGCGGGAGCGTGGGATCATTGCCACGCGCCAATTGGCGAAACGCCAGTTCACCTGGCTGCGCAGCTGGACTGACCTGCATTGGCTCGACAGTCTCGATTGCGACAATCTGCCACGCGCCTTGAAATACCTCGGGACCATCTCCATATTGAGCTGAGTCCTTGCAATTGCCGTCTATCCTTGGGGGTGTGACGGCCCAAGCCATCTGATTCCGATTTTTATAATTGATCCTTAAAGGAGTGCGGCACATGTCAAAAGGGCATTCGCTACAAGACCCTTACTTGAACACTTTACGTAAAGAGAAAGTTGGGGTGTCCATCTATCTGGTCAACGGGATCAAACTGCAAGGCACGATCGAGTCTTTCGACCAGTTCGTCATCCTTCTGAAAAACACCGTCAGCCAGATGGTCTACAAGCACGCGATCTCGACAGTGGTGCCAGTTCGTCCAATTCGTCTGCCTAGCGCAACCGAATCCGAAGGCGGTGACGCTGAACCGGGTAACGCCTGATAGGAGCCTCCTTTGTTCTTTGAGCGCCACGGTGGTGGTGAACGGGCCATTCTCGTTCACTTGGATGGACAGGACCCTGAGGCGCGCGAAGATCCGCAGGAGTTTCAGGAATTGGCACTTTCGGCCGGCGCCGAGACCGTCGCGTTTTTCAACGTGCCGCGTCATCGGCCAACCGCCAAGTTCCTGATCGGCAGTGGCAAGGTCGAGGAGTTGCGCGACCTGGTCAAGGCCGAGCAGGTCGATCTGGTGATTTTCAATCACATCCTCACGCCCAGTCAGGAACGTAACCTCGAACGTGTCTTCGAGTGTCGCGTGATCGACCGCACGGGGCTGATCCTCGATATCTTCGCCCAGCGCGCCCGCACCCATGAAGGCAAGCTTCAGGTCGAACTGGCCCAGCTTGAGCACATGAGTACGCGGCTGGTCCGCGGCTGGACTCACCTCGAGCGGCAGAAAGGCGGTATCGGCCTGCGCGGTCCGGGTGAAACCCAGCTGGAAACCGACCGACGCCTGTTGCGGATTCGCCTGCGCCAGATCAAGGGGCGGCTGGAAAAGGTCCGCAGCCAGCGCGAGCAGTCGCGACGTGGTCGCAAGCGCGCGGATATCCCGACGGTTTCACTGGTGGGCTATACCAACGCCGGCAAATCGACCCTGTTCAACAATGTCACCCAATCCGACGTCTACGCCGCCGACCAGTTGTTCGCCACACTCGACCCGACCCTGCGCCGGCTCGACCTGGACGACCTCGGGCCGATCGTGCTGGCCGACACCGTGGGCTTTATCCGTCACCTGCCGCATAAACTGGTCGAGGCTTTCCGGGCTACGCTCGAAGAGTCGAGCAACTCCGACCTGCTGCTGCACGTGATCGATGCCGCCGAGCCGGACCGGATGCTGCAGATCGAGCAGGTGATGGTGGTGCTGGGCGAGATCGGAGCCCAGGACTTGCCGATCCTCGAGGTATACAACAAACTCGATTTGCTCGAAGGCGTGGAGCCGCAGATCCAGCGCGATGCCGATGGCAAGCCGCAACGGGTCTGGCTGTCGGCCCGCGATGGCACCGGCCTGGACCTGCTCAAGCAGGCCGTGGCCGAACTGTTGGGCAGCGATCTGTTTGTCGGCACCCTGAAATTGCCACAACGTTTCGCCCGGCTGCGTGCGCAGTTTTTCGAGCTGGGGGCCGTGCAAAAAGAAGAACACGACGAAGAAGGTGTCTGCCTGCTGGCTGTTCGCCTGCCTCGGACGGAGCTCAACCGACTGGTCAGTCGCGAAGGGCTGCAACCGATGGAATTCATCGAGCAACACACTTTGCAATAAAAGCCTGAGAAAGCGGTGTCAGGCATTCTGTAGCATTGGTCGGCGCGCCGTGGGTGCGTCTTTGCTTTATCAGATGGAGAGCGCTATGGCTTGGAATGAGCCGGGTGGCAACTCGAATAATCAGGATCCTTGGGGTGGCAAGCGTCGTAACAACGGCGACCGCAAGGGGCCGCCGGATCTCGACGAGGCCTTCCGAAAGCTGCAGGAAAGCCTGAACGGTTTGTTCGGTGGTGGTAAAAAACGCGGTGACGAGGGGGGCGGTCGTTCGGGCAAGGGCGGCGGTTTCGGCCTGCTCGGCATCGGTCTCGTCGTGCTGGCGGCTGTCTGGCTGTACAGCGCGGTCTATGTCGTGGACGAGCAGGAGCAAGCCGTGGTGCTGCGCTTCGGCAAGTACTACGAGACGGTTGGTCCGGGCCTGAACATCTATTTCCCGCCGATCGACCAGAAGTTCATGGAGAACGTCACGCGTGAGCGGGCGTACACCAAGCAGGGCCAGATGCTGACCGAAGACGAGAATATCGTCGAGGTGCCGCTGACCGTGCAATACAAGATCACCAACCTGCAGGACTTCGTGCTGAACGTCGACCAGCCGGAAACCAGCCTGCAGCACGCGACCGAAAGTGCCCTGCGCCATGTGGTGGGTTCCACCGCCATGGACCAGGTGCTGACCGAAGGTCGTGAACTGATGGCCAGTGAAATCAAGGAGCGCCTGCAACGGTTCCTCGATACCTATCGCACCGGTATCACCGTCACCCAGGTCAACGTCCAGAGCGCAGCGGCACCGCGTGAGGTCCAGGAAGCCTTCGACGACGTGATCCGTGCCCGTGAAGACGAGCAGCGTTCGCGCAACCAGGCTGAAACCTATGCCAACGGCGTCGTGCCGGAAGCTCGTGGCCAGGCCCAGCGCATCATCGAGGATGCCAACGGTTACCGCGATGAGGTGGTCTCCCGTGCCAAGGGTGAGGCCGATCGCTTCACCAAGCTGGTGGCCGAGTATCGCAAGGCCCCTGAAGTGACCCGCCAGCGTTTGTACCTGGACACCATGCAGGAAGTCTTCAGCAACACCAGCAAGGTCCTCGTGACCGGCAACAAGAACGGCCAGAGCAATCTGCTGTACCTTCCGCTGGACAAGATGGTCGAGAGCGGTCGCAACACCAGCACGCCACCGGCCAGTTCGGCGGCGGCCGGTAATGAGGTCGGCACCCGTGCGGCGGCGGACCTGCAACAACAGCAAGCACGTACCAGGGAGAGTCGCTGATGAGCAATAAATCGCTGATCGCCCTTATTGTCGGTGTCGTCGTGGCGATCGCTGCCTGGAACTGCTTCTACATCGTGGCTCAGACCGAGCGCGCGGTGTTGCTGCAATTCGGTCGCGTGGTCCAGGCTGATGTCCAGCCGGGGCTGCATGTGAAGGTGCCGTACGTCAACAAGGTGCGCAAGTTCGACGCCCGCCTGATGACGCTGGATGCGCCGACGCAACGCTTCCTGACGCTGGAAAAGAAAGCCGTGATGGTGGATGCCTATGCCAAGTGGCGCGTGAAGGATGCCGAGCGCTTCTACACCGCGACCTCGGGCCTTAAGCAGATCGCCGACGAGCGTCTGTCCCGTCGTCTGGAATCGGGCCTGCGTGACCAGTTTGGTAAGCGCACGTTGCATGAAGTGGTGTCCGGCGAGCGTGATGCGCTCATGGCCGACATCACCCGTTCGCTGAATACGATGGCGGAAAAAGAGCTGGGTATCGAAGTGCTCGATGTCCGGGTCAAGGCTATCGATTTGCCGAAGGAAGTGAACCGCAGCGTGTTCGAGCGGATGAGCACCGAGCGCGAGCGTGAAGCCCGCGAGCACCGCGCCAAGGGTAACGAGCTGGCCGAAGGCATCCGTGCCGACGCCGATCGCCAACGCCGCGTGCTGCTGGCCGAAGCCTATCGTGAATCGGAAGAGGTCCGGGGTGATGGCGATGCCCAGGCCGCTGCGATCTACTCCAAGGCTTATGGCCAGGATCAGGAGTTCTACGCGTTCTACCGTAGCCTGCGTGCCTACCGTGAAAGCTTCGCGAACAAATCCGACGTCATGGTCCTGGACCCAAGCAGCGACTTCTTCCACTACCTGGAAAAGTCCAAGCCTTGATGCGGCGTTGACCTGAAGCACTCCGCCCGGCGGCTAAAGCGTCGGGCGGGGTGATCCTTTGGGAAAACGTGTGTATGATGCGGCAGCCGGGAAATTCCCGGCTTTTTTGCGTCTGCACGTTTGATTGTGGTTTTGGTTGCAGGCGTCGGGTTGAACGACTCGACAGGTTTTTCGAGGAAAGTGCTGGGCGAGGCCGATTGCTGGCCGTTCGTCACGTCGCTCATGCGCGTGTTTTGCGCGTGGGCCAAGTATTTTCTGCTTCACTCAAGGCTTGCCCGAGGGCTGGCCGCCCGGACCATAGGGGAATGGCGTAATGGCAACGGTAGACCGCTGGCTGCTGCCAGATGGCATCGAAGAAGTACTGCCACCGGAAGCTGCGCGTATCGAAGTAGCGCGTCGGCAGGTGTTGGATCTGTTCCAGAGCTGGGGTTACGAGTTCGTCGTCACCCCGCATATCGAGTACCTGGAATCCCTGCTCACCGGCGCGGGTCAGGACCTGGATCTGCGCACCTTCAAGGTGATCGACCCACAGTCGGGTCGGCAGATGGGCTTTCGTGCCGATATCACGCCGCAAGTGGCGCGTATCGACGCCCATACCCTGCGCCGTGAAGGCCCGAGCCGCCTGTGCTACGCCGGCAGCGTGCTGCATGCCCAGCCGCGAGCCTTGTCATCTTCGCGCAGTCCGATCCAGCTGGGCGCCGAGTTGTATGGCGATGCCAGCCCGAGCAGCGACGTGGAAGTCATCAGCCTGATGTTGGCCATGCTGCAACTGGCTGACGTGCCTGATGTCCACATGGACCTGGGGCATGTCGGCATCTATCGCGGCCTGGCCCGTGCGGCCGGTTTGTCCGGCGAAGTGGAGCAACAGCTGTTCGATGCCCTGCAACGCAAGGCCATCGACGAAGTCATCAGCCTGACCGAGGGCCTGCCGGCCGATCTGTCGGGCATGCTGCGGGCACTGGTGGACCTGTGCGGCGGGCGTGAAGTATTGGCCGCAGCCCGTGAGCGCCTGGCCCATGCGCCGGCGCCGGTATTGGCCGCGCTGGACGATTTGCTGGCGATTGCCGAGCGTCTGTCTGTGCGTTTCCCCGAGTTGCCGCTGTATTTCGACCTGGGCGAGTTGCGCGGTTATCACTATCACACCGGCGTCGTGTTCGCCGTGTTCGTGCCGGGCGTGGGCCAGTCTATCGCCCAGGGCGGCCGTTATGACGACATCGGTGCCGACTTTGGTCGCGCCCGTCCGGCGACCGGCTTCTCTACCGATTTGAAAACCCTGGTGACCCTGGGGCGTGCTGAAGTCGAGCTACCGTCTGGCGGTATCTGGATGCCTGACAGTACGGATGCGGCACTCTGGCAGGCAGTCTGTCAGTTGCGCAGTGAGGGTCAGCGTGTCGTCCAGGCCTTGCCTGGGCAGCCTTTGGCCGCCGCCCGTGAAGCGGACTGCGACCGGCAATTGATTCAGCAGAACGGGCTTTGGCAAGTATTGCCGCTGGCTTCTTGAGTTTTCCCGCCGGCCGTGGCCGGCACCAAGTTTGCGCGAATGAGGACAAGTGTTATGGGTAAGAATGTCGTAGTCCTGGGCACCCAGTGGGGTGATGAGGGCAAAGGCAAGATCGTTGATCTGCTGACCGAACATGCTGCCGCCGTAGTGCGCTACCAGGGTGGCCACAACGCAGGCCACACCTTGGTGATCGACGGTGAAAAAACCGTCCTGCACCTGATTCCGTCGGGCGTGCTGCGCGAAGGCGTCCAGTGCCTGATCGGCAACGGTGTGGTGGTTGCGCCCGATGCCCTGCTGCGGGAAATCATCAAGCTGGAAGAAAAAGGCGTACCGGTGCGCGAGCGCCTGCGTATCAGCCCGTCCTGCCCGTTGATCCTGTCCTATCACGTGGCGCTGGACCAGGCCCGTGAAAAGGCCCGTGGCGAGCTGAAGATCGGCACCACCGGTCGTGGCATCGGCCCGGCCTACGAAGACAAGGTGGCCCGTCGTGGCCTGCGCATCGGTGACCTGTTCCACCGTGAGCGTTTCGCCGCCAAGCTGGGTGAGTTGCTGGACTACCACAACTTCGTCCTGGTCAATTACTACAAAGAACCGGCCATCGACTTCCAGAAGACCCTGGACGAGTGCATGGAATACGCCGAGCTGCTCAAGCCGATGATGCTCGACGTCACCGCCGAGCTGCACGAGCTGCGTCGCGCCGGCAAGGACATCATGTTCGAGGGTGCCCAGGGTTCGTTGCTGGATATCGACCACGGTACCTACCCGTACGTCACCAGCTCCAACACCACTGCCGGCGGCATCGCCACCGGTTCGGGGTTCGGCCCGATGTACCTGGACTACATCCTGGGTATCACCAAGGCCTACACCACTCGCGTCGGTTCGGGTCCATTCCCGACTGAGCTGTTCGACGACGTCGGTGCCTTCCTGGCCAAGCGTGGCCACGAATTCGGTGCCACCACCGGCCGTGCCCGCCGTTGTGGCTGGTTCGATGCCGTCATCCTGCGTCGCGCCATCGACGTCAACAGCATCTCGGGCCTGTGCCTGACCAAGCTGGACGTGCTGGACGGCCTGGAAACCATCAACATCTGCGTGGGCTACAAGAACCAGGACGGCGCTGTCATCGACGCACCGACCGACGCCGACAGCTACATCGGCCTGGAGCCGGTGTACGAGCAGATGCCAGGCTGGACCGAATCGACCGTCGGTGCCAAGACCCTGGAAGAACTGCCTGTGGCAGCGCGCAACTACATCAAGCGCGTCGAAGAGTTGGTCGGTGCGCCGATTGACATTATTTCGACGGGGCCGGACCGCAACGAAACCATCGTTCTGCGTCATCCGTTCGGCTGATAAGTCTTTGATGTAAAAAACAAAGGGCCCTCGTTGGGCCCTTTGTCGTTTCTGTCTGCCGGGCGGCACGACACTTGCTATGCAACTCCATTAAGGCACCGCTTTCCCGAGTGCCATCAAATTAATGGCGTTTGGTAGAGGGATTTCACGTGTCGGCCGTTCTCTCACTGTTACAAAGCCGTTTGCTGCGGCCTGTGTTCGTTACCCTGGGGATCGCCCTTTTGGTGCAGGTGCTGGTAGCCGTTGCGCTGACCCGAAGCACCGTCACGGCGTTGGAAGCCGATCTGGGCGCGCGGTTGGGAGTGGACAGCCAGAAGCTTTCCGCTGAGCTGGAGCAGGCCGGGCGAGAGGTCACGTCGAGCCTGGACAGCCTGTCCGCCAATACCCGCCAGCGGCTCAATGCCGGCTTGTCCGCTCGCCTGAAGGACGAACAGGCGCAGTTGCGTGGGACCTTGGAGAAGGACTTGAGGGATTCCGCCAATGATATGGCGCAACTCCTGGCTTCCGTTGCACCGCGTGCCATGTGGGATAACGATGTGCCCACCCTCTCTGAATTCGCCCGTCGGGCCCAGCGCAATCCCAACGTACTGTTCGTCATCTATGACGACGCCGCGGGTGAGCACCTGACGCGCTACCTGAACCGGGAAAACCCGATCAACAAGGCGCTGCTGGAAAAAGGCAAGGGCGAGCGGGCGTTGGACAAGGTGCTGGAGGCGGCGAAGAACGATCCGTCGGTGTATTACCTCGAAGCCTCGATCAACCCCAATGGCGTCGAGATCGGCAAAGTCTTGATGGGGGTTTCCACGGCGTCGGTTGAAACCGACCTGAAGGCGCTGGACCAGCGCTTCTCGGCCTTGATCGCCAGCAGCGATCAATTGGTCGGCGACAGCCTCAAGGGCGCGGCGGCTGACAGCGCCACCGCCATGCGCGGTCGCCTGGCGTCGGCCCAAACCACGGCCACGCAGATGCAGACCAACACCGCCAGTACTGTGCAGGACGCTGCGGGCACCTTGCGCTGGCGCATCGGCCTGGGCCTGGCGCTGGTGGGCTTCGGCGTGTTGGTGTTGCTGGCCGTGGTGCTGGGGCGTCGGGTGGTCAATCGCTTGAAACTGCTGATCGCGGCCATGAACGATCTGGCGGCGGGCGAGGGCGACCTGACCAAGCGCGTGCAAATCAACAGCAAGGACGAAATCGGCGACATGGCCTCGGCGGTCAATCGCTTTGTGGATAAGTTGCAGCCCATCGTGCGTGAGGCGGGCGATGTGGCCCAGCGCACCGGTGTGGAAATCGGTGCGATGACCTTGCGCAACTCCGGCGCCGATGCGGCGGCCGGGATGCAGCGTGATGAAGTGGCCGAGAGCCTGCGCGCGCTGTCGCAAATGGCGGACGAGGCTCAATCGGAAAGCCAGGCGATGCAGGCGGCCCTGCAGCAAGTGGTGGAGATCCGCCAGGCCACCGATGAAAACACGCGAACTTCGGCCAAGGTCGGCGGCCTGATCGAGGCCCTGGCCGGCCAGGTCGATACCGGGGCGAAAGTGATCGAGCGCTTGGCGCAGCAGAGCGAACAGATTGAAGTGGTGCTGACCGTGATTCACGGCATCGCCGAGCAGACCAATTTGCTGGCCTTGAACGCGGCCATCGAGGCGGCGCGGGCCGGGGAAACCGGGCGCGGTTTTGCGGTGGTGGCGGATGAGGTGCGGGCGTTGGCGAGCAAGACCCAGAGCTCTACGGGCGATATCCAGGCGCATATCGTGGCCTTGCAGCAGGGGGCTCGCGAGGCGGTGGCCGCCATCGGCCAGGCCGGGCGCCAGGCCAGCGAAGGCTTGTTGGTGCTGCGTGACAGCGCGCGGTTGCAGCAGTCGGTGCAGGCGTCTGTCGAGCAGGTGCATGCGGCCATCGGCCTGGCGACCCAGGCGGCGGCTCATCAGGCCCAGGGCGCGCAAGCGGTGCGTGGGCGGGTGGAAACCATCCATGCCCAGGCTGAGAAAGCGGCCCAGGCCGTGGTCGAGACCACCGCCAGCGGCAAGGTGCTGGACAGCCTGGCGGCGCAACTGAAGGCAAGTCTGGGGCAGTTCAGGGCCTGATCGGGTGGTTGGGCTGGCCCCATCGCGAGCAAGCTCGTGATGGGGCCTGTAGGAGCTGGCGAAGCCTGCGATCTTTTGATCTTTCACTCGCGATTCAATTGTCTGGGGAAAGATCGCAGTCTCGTTGCACTCGGCAGCTCCTACAGTTCGTGGTTGGCGAGAGAGAAGAGCTAGGGGCCAGAAACGCAAAAACCCGCTTTCGCGGGTTTCTGTGAGGTTCAAGGTCGTGACCTTGAAGCTTGAATTGGTGCCCAGAAGAAGACTCGAACTTCCACGACCTTGCGGTCACCAGCACCTGAAGCTGGCGTGTCTACCAATTTCACCATCTGGGCAGCATCTTCAGCGTTGCCGCTGTTGATGTGGCGCACTATACGGAGCGCGTTTTGATCTGTAAACCCCTGTTTTTGTTTTAGTAATTGCCCAGTGCAATTCCAGGGGGCGGAAATGCAAAAACCCGCTTTCGCGGGTTTTTGTTGAGCTGCCAGGTCGTTGACCTGCTGCTCGAAATTGGTGCCCAGAAGAAGACTCGAACTTCCACGACCTTGCGGTCACCAGCACCTGAAGCTGGCGTGTCTACCAATTTCACCATCTGGGCAGTATCGGCAACGTGTGTACGTCGTCGATGGCGCGCACTATACGGAGCGTGTTTTTAACTGTAAACCCCTGCGGAGAAAAAAACCGCTAAATTTCACGAGCGGTGCTTTCCGGGGGCTTCGAAGGCAGGTCAAATGATCCTGGAAACGCTATCGGATGCTTGAAATTTCCCGTTTCATTAAGCCTATGCCAAACTAACCCGCATATAGACAAGGTGAAAACTCTCTAATGGCCGATTGGCAGTCCCTCGATCCCGAGGCCGCTCGTGAAGCGGAAAAATATGAAAACCCTATTCCTAGCCGTGAACTGATCCTGGCGCATCTCGCCGATCGGGGTTCGCCTGCTAGCCGCGAGCAGTTGGTCGAAGAGTTCGGTCTGACCACCGAGGACCAGCTCGAAGCCCTGCGCCGCCGTCTGCGCGCCATGGAGCGCGACGCTCAACTGATCTACACCCGGCGCGGCACCTATGCGCCGGTGGACAAGCTCGACCTCATCCTGGGCCGCATCGCCGGTCACCGTGACGGCTTCGGTTTCCTGATTCCGGACGACGGCAGCGATGACCTGTTCATGAGCCCGGCACAAATGCGCCTGGTGTTCGACGGTGACCGGGCCCTGGCCCGCGTGTCCGGCCTGGATCGTCGTGGTCGCCGCGAAGGCGTGATCGTCGAAGTGGTGTCCCGTGCCCATGAAAGCATCGTTGGCCGTTACTTCGAAGAAGGCGGTATCGGTTTTGTCGTGCCGGATAACCCGAAGGTTCAGCAGGAAGTGCTGATTACCCCGGGCCGTAATGGCGCCGCCAAGGTGGGTCAGTTCGTCGAGGTGAAAATCACTCATTGGCCAACTGCGCGCTTCCAGCCACAGGGCGATATCGTTGAAGTGGTCGGCAACTACATGGCGCCGGGCATGGAAATCGACGTTGCGCTGCGCACCTACGACATTCCTCACGTCTGGCCCGAGGCTGTGCTCAAGGAAGCCGCCAAGCTCAAGCCGGAAGTCGAAGAGAAAGATAAAGAAAAACGCATCGATCTGCGCCATCTGCCGTTCGTTACCATCGACGGCGAAGATGCCCGCGACTTCGACGATGCGGTCTATTGCGAAGCCAAGCCCGGCAAGCTGCGCCTGTTCTCCGGCGGCTGGAAGTTGTTCGTCGCGATTGCCGACGTGTCCAGCTACGTGAAGATCGGTTCGGCCCTGGATAACGAAGCCCAGGTGCGCGGCAACTCCGTGTATTTCCCTGAGCGCGTGATTCCGATGCTGCCTGAGCAGCTGTCCAACGGCCTGTGCTCGCTGAACCCGAAAGTCGACCGTTTGGCCATGGTGTGCGAGATGACCATCTCCAAAACCGGCGAAATGACCGACTACCAGTTCTACGAAGCGGTGATCCACTCCCAGGCGCGCCTGACCTACAACAAGGTCAGCACCATCCTGGAAACGCCGAAGACCAGCGAAGCCAAGGCGCTGCGTAGCGAATACGCTGGCGTGGTGCCGCACCTCAAGCAGTTGTACTCGCTGTACAAGGTGTTGCTGGGTGCCCGCCACGTGCGTGGCGCGATCGATTTCGAGACCCAGGAAACCCGGATTGTCTTCGGTTCCGAGCGCAAGATCGCTGCAATCACCCCGACGACCCGCAACGATGCGCACAAGCTGATCGAAGAGTGCATGCTGGCAGCCAACGTGGCCACCGCCGAATTCCTCAAGAAGCACGAGATTCCTGCGTTGTACCGCGTGCACGACGGCCCGCCGCCGGAGCGTCTGGAAAAACTGCGGGCCTTCCTCGGCGAGCTCGGCCTGTCCCTGCACAAAGGCAAGGACGGCCCGACGCCGAAGGACTACCAGGCACTGCTGGCGAGCATCAAGGACCGTCCGGATTACCATGTGATCCAGACAGTGATGCTGCGCTCCCTGAGCCAGGCGGTGTACAGCGCCGACAACCAAGGCCACTTCGGTCTGAATTACGAGGCGTACACCCACTTCACCTCGCCGATCCGCCGTTACCCGGACCTGCTCACGCATCGCGCGATCCGCAGCGTGATCCATTCCAAGCAGAACACCCCGCACGTCAAGCGCGCCGGTGCCATGACTATTCCGAAGGCGCGGATCTATCCGTACGACGAGGCGGCCCTGGAACAGTTGGGCGAGCAGTGCTCCATGAGCGAACGCCGCGCCGACGAAGCCACTCGCGACGTGGTGAACTGGCTCAAGTGCGAGTTCATGAAAGACCGCGTGGGCGAGTCGTTCCCAGGTGTGATCACTGCCGTGACCGGCTTTGGTTTGTTTGTCGAACTGACCGACATCTACGTCGAGGGCTTGGTGCACGTCACCGCCTTGCCGGGTGATTACTACCACTTCGACCCTGTGCACCACCGCCTGGCGGGCGAGCGCACCGGTCGCAGCTTCCGCCTGGGCGACACCGTGGAAGTGCAGGTCATGCGCGTCGACCTCGATGAGCGCAAGATCGACTTCGGAATGCCTGACAAACCCGCCGAAGCACCGACTGGCCGTAAAAAACGTGGCGGCGAGACCGCAACGCCTGCGACCAGGGGTAAAGGCGCTCCTGCAAAAACCGCAGAGCCTGAGCCAGCCAAGGCCGGTCGCCGTTCGTCTGTCAAGGACAAGGCTCCCGAAGCCTACCGCCCCAGCGACGCGGCGGCGAAAAACGCCGAACTGCGCAAGAGCCGCGAATTGAAGCAGCAGTTGCTCAACGAAGCCAAAAGCGGTGGTAAAGCGGCGTCTGGGGGAAAGTCCCACGGGGCGGAAAAGCCATCGAGCAAGCCGAGTAAACACCGTAAAGGCCCGCCAAAGGCGGGGTCGGCCCCCGCGAAAAGCGGCGGGTCGCGCAAACCTAAGGCCAAGTCATGAGTCTGGAAAAAATCTACGGCGTGCATGCCGTAGAGGCACTGCTGCGTCACCACCCCAAACGTGTCAAGCAAGTGTGGTTGGCGGAAGGTCGCAGCGAGCCCCGTGTGCAAGCGCTGGTCGAACTGGCCACCCAGAACAAGGTTGCCATCGGCCAGGCCGAGCGGCGCGAAATGGACGTGTGGGTCGAAGGCGTTCACCAGGGGGTGGTGGCGGACGTCAGCCCGAGCCAGGTCTGGGGCGAGGCGATGCTCGACGAACTGCTCGATCGCACCGAAGGCGCCCCCCTGCTGCTGGTGCTGGATGGCGTGACCGACCCGCATAACCTCGGCGCCTGTCTGCGTTCGGCCGATGCCGCCGGTGCATTGGCGGTGATCGTGCCCAAGGACAAGTCGGCCACCCTGACGCCCGTGGTGCGCAAGGTGGCCTGCGGCGCGGCGGAAGTGATCCCGTTGGTGGCGGTGACCAACCTGGCGCGCACCCTGGAAAAACTCCAGCAGCGCGGCCTCTGGGTGGTCGGCACGGCGGGCGAGGCCGAGGTCAGCATCTATGACCAGGACCTGACGGGCCCGACGATCCTGATCATGGGCGCCGAAGGCAAGGGCATGCGTCGCCTGACCCGCGAGCATTGCGACTACCTGGTCAAGCTGCCGATGGCGGGCAGCGTCAGCAGCCTCAACGTCTCGGTGGCCACCGGCGTGTGCCTGTTCGAGGCGCTGCGCCAGCGTAGCGTCAAGGCTGTGGCCAAAAAGCCCTGATCCAGACGCGTATCAAATGTGGGAGCGAGCTTGCTCGCGATGACGGTGCCGCCGTGACGTAAACGTCGACTGGCACGCCGCTATCGCGAGCAAGCTCGCTCCCACAGTGTTTGTGCAAGGTGAGATTCGGTGGTTGTTCAAATAATCGCCAATTGCCTTGCGCCGCCCTCGGCCCTTCTCTACAATTGCGCCCCTTGCTGTGATGGCAGGCACTTATGTGTCTAGCGTCCACAAGTCCATAAGTGTCATTCACTCCTTGTCTGACCGTTTTTGAGCGGCAGGCTACAACCCGTAAGGAGCATTCATGCGTCATTACGAAATCATCTTTTTGGTCCACCCGGATCAAAGCGAGCAAGTCGGCGGCATGGTTGAGCGTTACACCAAGCTGATCGAAGAAGACGGCGGCAAAATCCACCGTCTGGAAGATTGGGGCCGTCGTCAACTGGCCTACGCAATCAACAATGTTCACAAGGCTCACTACGTGATGCTGAACGTTGAGTGCACTGGCAAGGCCCTGGCCGAGCTGGAAGACAACTTCCGCTACAACGATGCAGTGATCCGTAACCTGGTCATCCGTCGCGAAGAAGCCGTCACCGGCCAATCCGAGATGCTCAAGGCTGAAGAAAACCGCAGTGAGCGCCGTGAGCGTCGCGACCGTCCTGAGCACTCTGACAGCGCCGATGGCGATGACAGCGATAGCGACAGCGACAACAGCGATAACGCTGACGAGTAATCCACGGACCTTTTAAGGAGCCAATCACATGGCACGTTTCTTCCGTCGTCGTAAATTCTGCCGCTTCACCGCTGAAGACGTGAAAGAGATCGATTACAAAGATCTCAACACTCTGAAAGCCTACGTATCCGAGACCGGCAAAATCGTTCCAAGCCGTATCACCGGTACCAAAGCTCGTTATCAGCGTCAGCTGGCCACCGCTATCAAGCGCGCCCGCTTCCTGGCCCTGCTGGCCTACACCGACAGCCACGGCCGCTGAGACCGGGCAGTCGACGAGTAGTAAGGGATTGAATGCATGCGCGCCTTAGCTGACTTCATCATGCGGGGACGTGTGCAGGCCACGTTGGTTGTGGCCGGATCCGCGGCATTGCCGCTGTTGTTCTGGTTGAGTGCCGCCGCTGGGTGCCTTGTGCTCCTGCGGCGCGGTTCGGACGCCTTGAGCGTCCTGGGTATCGGGTTGTTGTCAGCGTTGGTGAGCTGGTACTTCCTGGAGGACCCGACAACACTTCTGGTGTTGCTCGGGGCTGGTGGCCTGGCGTTGGTTTTGCGCGCCGGCCATACCTGGAACCGCGTGCTGCTGTGCAGCGTGGCCGTGGGGTTGTTGTGTGCGGTGAGCCTGGGAACTGTATTCAGTTCCTTCATCGAGTCACTGGCGCAGACGTTCGAACACGTCCTGCCGCTGGCGATGGGTGAGGTCTACGAGACATTCTCGGCAGACCAGAAGGCGTTTCTCACCGCCCTGAGCGCTCCGCTGATGATCATTTCGATAGCGTCTTCGCTGCAGATCTTTAGCGTGCTGTGCCTGATTCTTGGGCGCTATTGGCAGGCGTCGTTGTATAACCCCGGTGGTTTCGGTCGCGAGTTTCGCACCATCCGATTCCCCAAGAGCGTGGCGCTGTCACTGCTGGCCGTCATGTGTGTCGCTCCGTTTTTCGGGCTGCATGCACTGATCCTGTTGCCGTTGTGCAGTGTTGCGCTGGTCTTCGCCGGCCTGGCCCTGATTCACGGCCTGGTGGCGCAGAAGCGACTGGCCACGTTCTGGCTGGTGGGGATATACGTGACGTTGTTGCCTTTCATGCACTTGCTCGGTCCGTTGCTCGTGGTCTTGGCCATCGTTGACAGCCTGATTGATTTTCGCGGTCGTATGGCGCCGAAAGACGCCGACAACGCGAACGGTGAAGGTTAAAAGTTAGAGGATTTTCACATGCAACTGATCCTTCTGGAAAAAATCGCCAACCTGGGCAACCTGGGCGACAAAGTAAACGTTAAGGCCGGCTACGGTCGTAACTATCTGCTGCCTTTCGGCAAAGCCACCGCTGCGACCGCCGCCAACCTGGCTGCGTTCGAAGAGCGTCGTGCCGAGCTGGAAAAAGCCGCCGCAGACCGTAAGGCATCGGCTGAAAGCCGTGCTGCCCAACTGGCCGAGCTGGAAGTGACCATCACTGCCACCGCTGGCGACGAAGGCAAGCTGTTCGGTTCTATCGGTACTCACGACATCGCTGACGCACTGACCGCCTCCGGCGTTGAAGTGGCGAAAAGCGAAGTTCGTCTGCCGAACGGCACCATCCGCAACGTAGGCGAATTCGACGTAGCCGTGCACCTGCACGCCGAAGTTGAAGCCACCGTACGCGTTGTCGTGGTAGCAGCCTAAGCAACACCTGTCGGTTGGCACCCTCGGGTGCTAGCCGGTAACATCGGGCACGATCCTGTTTACAGGTCGTGCCCTTTGTCTTTCTGCAATTGCTGAATTTCATAACCAGACGTGGCCATGAACGAAATCACCGCTCCCGAGCAATACGATCTGCAAACCGCTGCCCTGAAGGTGCCTCCGCATTCCATCGAGGCCGAACAGGCCGTGCTCGGTGGCCTGATGCTGGACAACAACGCCTGGGAACGCGTGCTCGATCAGGTCTCCGACGGCGATTTCTACCGACATGACCACCGCCTGATTTTCCGTGCTATCGCCCGTCTGGCCGATCAGAACATGCCGATCGACGTCGTCACCCTGGCCGAGCAATTGGACAAGGAAGGGCAGACGTCCCAGGTTGGCGGCCTCGGTTACCTGGGCGAACTGGCGAAAAACACGCCGTCGGTCGCCAACATCAAGGCCTATGCGCAGATCGTCCGCGAGCGGGCGACCTTGCGTCAGTTGATCGGCATCAGCACCGAGATCGCCGACAGCGCTTTCAACCCGGAAGGTCGCACCGCCGCCGAGATCCTCGACGAAGCCGAACGGCAGATCTTCCAGATCGCCGAGGCTCGGCCGAAAACCGGCGGCCCGGTGAGCGTCAACGACCTGTTGACCAAGGCCATCGACCGCATCGACACCTTGTTCAACACCGACAACGCCATCACCGGCCTGTCCACCGGCTACACCGACCTCGACGAGAAGACCAGCGGCCTGCAACCGTCCGACCTGATCATCGTCGCCGGCCGTCCGTCCATGGGTAAGACCACCTTTGCGATGAACCTGGTGGAAAACGCCGTGCTGCGCAGCGACAAGGCGGTGCTGGTGTATTCCCTCGAGATGCCAGGCGAATCGCTGATCATGCGTATGCTCTCGTCCCTGGGGCGCATCGACCAGACCAAGGTCCGTTCCGGCCAATTGGAAGACGACGATTGGCCGCGCCTCACCTCGGCGGTCAACCTGCTCAACGACCGCAAGCTGTTCATCGACGATACGGCCGGTATCAGCCCGTCGGAAATGCGCGCCCGGACCCGGCGCCTGGTGCGTGAGCACGGCGATATCGCCCTGATCATGATCGACTACCTGCAGCTGATGCAGATCCCCGGTTCCAGCGGCGACAACCGGACCAACGAGATTTCCGAAATCTCCCGTTCCCTCAAGGCCCTGGCCAAGGAATTCAACTGCCCGGTGGTGGCGCTCTCCCAGCTGAACCGTTCCCTGGAGCAGCGCCCGAACAAGCGCCCGGTGAACTCCGACTTGCGGGAATCCGGAGCGATCGAGCAGGACGCCGACGTCATCATGTTCGTCTACCGCGACGAGGTGTATCACCCCGAGACGGAGCACAAGGGCATCGCCGAAATCATCATCGGCAAGCAGCGGAACGGCCCGATCGGCTTCATCCGCCTGGCGTTTATCGGCAAGTACACGCGCTTCGAAAACCTGGCACCGGGTAGCTACAATTTCGATGACGATGAGTAAGTTCTTCGTCGTCTGATCCGGCCTCATCGCGAGCAAGCTCGCTCCCACAGAGGAATGCATTCCTCTGTGGGAAAGGGCGGGACGAGAAGTCTCCCACGGTCCGTACTGGCTAGAGTCGGAATCGAGCTTTTAGTCCCGCCCACCCCTTCAAGTCTAAACATACAAGCGAGCTTGCTCGCGATAGGTGCGCCGCCGATTTCCGACCATAGCCGTCGGAATTGGTCAAAATTTGTGCTATATTCCGCGCCCGCGATTTTTCATCCTTTATACCGGTCATCGACATGCAAGCAGCCAAGCCGTTATTTGACTATCCCAAGTACTGGGCCGAATGTTTCGGCCCGGCGCCGTTCCTGCCCATGAGCAGGGAGGAGATGGATCAGCTCGGCTGGGATTCGTGCGACATCATCATCGTGACCGGTGATGCCTATGTCGATCACCCGTCGTTCGGCATGGCGATCATTGGCCGTCTGCTGGAAGCCCAGGGCTTTCGTGTCGGGATCATTGCCCAGCCGAACTGGCAGTCCAAAGACGACTTCATGAAGCTTGGCGAGCCCAACCTGTTTTTCGGTGTCGCGGCCGGCAACATGGACTCGATGATCAACCGCTACACCGCCGACAAGAAAATCCGTTCCGATGACGCCTACACCCCCGGTGGCCTGGCGGGCAAACGGCCGGATCGCGCGAGCCTGGTCTACAGCCAGCGCTGCAAGGAAGCCTACAAGCACGTGCCGATCGTGCTGGGTGGTATCGAAGCGTCGCTGCGCCGCATCGCCCATTACGACTACTGGCAGGACCGGGTGCGCAACTCGATCCTGATCGACGCCTGCGCCGACATCCTGCTCTACGGCAACGCCGAGCGGGCGATTGTCGAAGTCGCCCAGCGCCTGTCCTATGGTCACAAGATCGAAGACATCACCGACGTGCGCGGCACCGCATTCATCCGTCGTGATACGCCGCAAGGCTGGTACGAAGTCGATTCCACGCGCATCGACCGCCCGGGCAAGATCGACAAGATCATCAATCCGTACGTGAACACCCAGGACACTGCCGCCTGCGCCATCGAGCAGGAGAAGGGGCCGGTTGAGGACCCGAGCGAAGCCAAGGTCGTGCAGATCCTGGCGAGCCCGAAAATGACCCGGGACAAGACCGTGATTCGCCTGCCGTCGGTGGAAAAGGTCCGTGGCGACGCGGTGCTCTATGCCCACGCCAACCGCGTGCTTCACCTGGAAACCAACCCGGGTAACGCCCGCGCCCTGGTGCAGAAGCACGGCGAAGTCGACGTCTGGTTCAACCCGCCGCCCATTCCGATGACCACCGAAGAAATGGACTACGTGTTTGGCATGCCTTACGCGCGTGTTCCCCATCCGGCGTACGGCAAGGAGAAGATCCCGGCCTACGAGATGATCCGTTTCTCGGTGAACATCATGCGTGGCTGCTTTGGTGGCTGCACCTTCTGCTCGATCACCGAGCATGAAGGCCGGATCATCCAGAACCGCTCCGAAGAGTCGATCATCCGCGAGATCGAAGAGATCCGCGATAAGGTCCCGGGCTTCACCGGGGTGATTTCCGACCTCGGCGGCCCGACCGCGAACATGTATCGCATTGCCTGCAAGAGCCCGGAAATCGAATCCGCGTGCCGCAAGCCGTCCTGCGTGTTCCCGGGCATCTGCCCGAACCTGAACACCGACCATTCTTCGCTGATCCAGCTGTACCGCAGCGCCCGGGCCTTGCCTGGGGTGAAGAAGATTTTGATTGCCTCCGGCCTGCGTTACGACCTGGCGGTCGAGTCGCCGGAATACGTCAAGGAGCTGGTGACCCACCACGTCGGCGGCTACCTGAAGATCGCGCCGGAGCACACCGAGGAAGGCCCGCTCAACCAGATGATGAAGCCGGGCATCGGCAGCTATGACAAATTCAAACGGATGTTCGAGAAGTACACCAAGGAAGCCGGGAAAGAGCAGTACCTGATTCCCTACTTCATCGCCGCCCACCCGGGCACCACCGACGAAGACATGATGAACCTGGCGCTGTGGCTCAAGGGCAACGGTTTCCGGGCCGACCAGGTGCAGGCGTTCTATCCGTCGCCGATGGCCACGGCCACCGCCATGTACCACTCGGGCAAGAACCCGCTGCGCAAGGTCACCTACAAGAGCGATGCGGTGACCATCGTCAAGAGCGAGGAGCAGCGCCGCCTGCACAAGGCCTTCCTGCGGTATCACGACCCCAAGGGCTGGCCGATGCTGCGTGAAGCGTTGACCCGCATGGGCCGCGCCGACCTGATCGGGCCGGGCAAGAACCAATTGATCCCGCTGCACCAGCCAGCCACCGACAGCTACCAGAGCGCCCGTCGCAAGAACTCGACGCCAGCCGGCAGCCACAAGGTGGGCAAGGAAACCACCAGGATCCTGACCCAGCACACCGGCCTGCCGCCGCGGGCCAGCGATGGCGGCAACCCGTGGGACAAGCGCGAGCAGGCCAAGGCCGCGGCTTTCGCCCGTAACCAGCAGGCGGCCAAGGAGCGCAAGGATGCGGCCAAGGGCAAGGGGCCGAAACCGGCGCGCAAGCCTGTCGTGCCACGCTAACGGGTCAATCCACGATGTAAAACGCCAGCCTCAGTGCTGGCGTTTTGCTTTCTAGCGACGGTGCTGCCCGTTTGTTATCGTGGCGCCGCCCCGCAATGTAAGACGAAATGCGGAGCCCTTTGTGGCGAGGGAGCTTTGCTCCCGCTCGACGGCGTAGGAGCTGTCGAGCGAAGCGAGGCTGCGATCTTTCCCCGGACACTTGAATCCCAAGCGAAAGATCAAAAGATCGCAGCCTTCGGCAGCTCCTACAGAGCCAGCAGGGATAAATTTCCCCCACCATAGGGTTCAGTGTGGATAAAGACTCACTTCCGATTCTCAAGGACGATTCATATGAGCAGCGCTACAACGGGCATCGGCATGGACCTGAGCTTCTCCCAGTTCATGGCCCGCAAACGCATCGAAAGCCAGATCAACCTGCCGCGCCTGTTTGCTGCCATTGACGCCGATCCTGGCATCGCCGGGGCGGGCGTGGTGTATGTCGATTCCGAATACAACGTCGTGACCCTGCGCGAGTTCAAGCCGATTTGCAGCATCGCGCCCAAGCGCATCATTCTGCGCGAGGCGAAAAAATACATCGCGCCGCAGCAGTTCATCGATCAGGTCAAAAGCAGCCCCCGCGAGTCCAAGCTCGGGCTTGAAGCGACCAATGCCGGCTTGTCCTGTGTCGCCGCGGTGATCGGTTGGGTGGTGGTGTTCAGTGGCAGCGTCGCGGTGCCCTTTACGGCGGGGGCAAGTGCCTTTGTCGTTGCCCTGGGCGCCGCTGCCGCGACGGCCAGTACCGCGCAATGCGTCATTGGCGGGATGCGGGTGGCCAATGAGCTGACCAATCCGACCGGCAACGATGAGATGAACGACGCCGACTGGTACAACATCGTGTCGCCGATCCTTGACGGGGTTTCCCTGGTGGGGGTCGGTGGCTCGGCCCTGACGACTGTCCGGCTGCTCAAGGCCAACAAGGCGGCCGCCACCGGAAAGAGTTGGTATCAGTTGCTCAAGGGGCTGAATCGGCAAGAGCGCAGCAAACTGACCAAGGAGCTGTTGACGCTGAAGGACCCGAGTCTGACCGCGAAGCTGCTCAAGCTGCAGCAACGCGCGGGAGCCCTGCCCAAACGTTATTCGTCTGCCGAGATCAGGCACGCGACGCTGACACAGATAAAGGACTCCCTGGGAGGCGCGCTGGGGGTCATTGGCAGTTATACCGGCGATGGCGCCGTGAAGACGGTTGCCGTCGGCCTGTACGAGGAGTTCACGGAATGATCGGGGGCGGATCGCTGAAGCCGTTCCTCGCCCGTTATTTTCCGGTGTTCATGGGGACGATCCTGCTGGGCTGCTTTTCCGGGTCCACGCTGCTGGTGTTGGCCGGGGCCACGTATTGGCGTGCCCTGGAGCCGTCAGCCAGGACCGACTATGTCGGGCTCGGCACCTTGGCCCTGGTGCTCGTCCTGGTCCTGAGCAACCTCTTGATCGCTCGCGGGCGCGCCTGGGCGGTCTGGTGGGTGGCGGGGTATTTCCTGGCCTGTCTGGCGGCGGTGCTGCCGACGTTCGCTTATGGAGCGCATCAGGGCGTGTACCTGTTCGCTGTGCTGTTGCCACTGCTGGGGCTGTTACTGCTCAACAGCAAGCGTCATCGGGAAATGCGCAGCAAACTCGTCGATATCCGCCGCCAACGCGCGCTGATCATTCAGGCCGCCAAAGCCTCACGCCCGCGTCGCTGAGTCGATTCGCGCCGCATTTATGTGCATTCCTTTACAGATGAATACGGGCATCGCGCGTTTTTAGTGCTCTACTGCCTTGAGTAGACAAAGAAAGTGTCGGGCCTGCCTGCATGGCATAAGTCTTGCGCCGCTTTCGATACCGCCCAGGCTCGCAGGAGGCACGTCGTGTCGATCCATGTCGCATTGCATCACGTCACGCATTACCGCTACGACCGCGCCGTCGAACTCGGCCCGCAGATCGTTCGCCTGCGTCCGGCCGCCCACAGCCGCACGCGGATTCTTTCCTATGCGCTGAAGGTTTCGCCCGAGCAGCATTTCATCAACTGGCAGCAAGATCCCCAGGGCAATTACCTGGCGCGGCTGGTATTTCCCGAGAAAACCCGGGAGCTGCGGATCGAAGTCGATCTGCTGGCGGAAATGGCGGTGTTCAATCCGTTCGACTTCTTTCTCGAGCCCTACGCCGAGAAAATTCCGTTTGCCTACGCGGCTGACGAACGCAAGGAGCTGGCGCCTTACCTGGAAACCCTGCCGCTGACGCCGAGGTTCCAGGCCTACCTGGACGGCATCGACCGCACGCCGTTGCCGGCGGTGGATTTCCTGGTGGCGCTCAACCAGCGCCTGAGCGAAGACATCAACTACCTGATCCGCATGGAACCCGGCGTCCAGACCCCGGAGCATACCCTGGAGCACGCGTCCGGCTCGTGCCGCGACTCGGCCTGGTTGTTGGTGCAGCTGTTGCGCAACCTTGGCCTGGCCGCGCGGTTTGTTTCCGGCTACCTGATCCAGTTGACCGCCGACGTGAAGAGCCTCGATGGGCCGTCCGGCACTGACGTCGACTTCACCGACTTGCATGCCTGGTGCGAGGTCTACCTGCCCGGTGCCGGCTGGATCGGCCTGGATGCGACGTCCGGGCTGTTCGCCGGTGAAGGCCATATCCCGCTGGCCTGCAGCCCCGATCCGTCCTCGGCGGCACCGATCAGTGGCCTGGTGGAGCCCTGCGAGTGTGAGTTCAGCCACGAAATGTCCGTCGAGCGGGTCTGGGAAGCGCCGCGGGTGACCAAGCCTTACACCGACGCGCAATGGCTGGCGATCCAGGCCCTGGGGCGGCAGATCGATGCCGATCTGCTGGAGGGCGACGTGCGCCTGACCATGGGCGGCGAACCGACCTTTGTCTCCATCGATGACCCGGACGGCGCCGAGTGGAACACCGCGGCACTCGGGCCGGACAAGCGCCGGCTCTCAGCCGAGCTGTTCCAGCGCATGCGCAATCACTATGCGCCCAAGGGGCTGGTGCATTTCGGCCAGGGCAAATGGTACCCCGGCGAGCAACTGCCGCGCTGGTCGCTCAACTGCTATTGGCGGCGCGACGGGGTGCCGATCTGGCACAACAGCGCGTTGATCGCCGACGAGCAGGAGGATTACGGCGCCGATGGCGAACTGGCCGGACGCTTCCTGGCGAGCGTCGCCGAGCGTTTGAAGATTCCTGCGCGGTTCGTGTTTCCGGCCTACGAAGACAACTTCTATTACCTCTGGCGCGAAGGCGCACTGCCTTCGAACGTCACGGCCGAGGACCCACGCCTGGAGGACGCTCTGGAGCGTGCACGGTTGCGCAAGGTCTTCAGCCAGGGCCTGGACAAGGTCATCGGCCAGGTCCTGCCGTTGGCTCGTACCGCCAAGGGGGATCAATGGCAAAGCGGTCGCTGGTACCTGCGGGACAACCACTGTCGCCTGGTGCCGGGGGATTCGCCCCTGGGGTATCGCTTGCCGCTGGCGTCCCAGCCTTGGGTGACGGCGGCCGAGTACCCGTTCATCCACCCCACCGACCCGAACCAGGACTTGCCCGAGCTGCCCGGTACCGAGCAACTGGCGCGGCACGGCGAGGCGGCGACCGAGCAGGAGCGTGTCCCGGAGATCGACAAGTCCGCCGACTGGCTGACCCGCACCGCTTTCTGTGCCGAGGCCCGCGAAGGCCGGCTCTATCTGTTCATGCCGCCGCTGGAGCGGGTCGAAGATTACCTGGAACTGGTCAGTGCCATCGAAGCGACGGCTGAGGAACTGCGGTGTCCGGTGCTGTTGGAAGGCTACGAACCGCCGAACGACCCGCGCCTGAGCAATTTCCGCATCACCCCCGACCCCGGTGTGATCGAGGTCAACGTACAACCCTCGGCGACCTGGGATGAGTTGGTCGAGCGCACTGAGTTTTTGTACGAAGAAGCGCGACAGACCCGACTGACCACCGAGAAATTCATGATCGATGGCCGGCACACCGGCACGGGCGGCGGTAACCATTTTGTACTGGGTGGCGCGACACCGGCCGACTCGCCGTTCCTGCGACGTCCCGACCTGCTGCGCAGCCTGATCAGTTACTGGCATAACCATCCGTCGTTGTCCTACCTGTTTTCCGGGTTGTTCATCGGCCCGACCTCCCAGGCGCCCCGCGTGGACGAGGCGCGCAACGACGCCTTGTACGAGCTGGAAATCGCGTTCGCGCAAATGCCACAGCCCG
Source organism: Pseudomonas sp. NFACC13-1 (assembly GCF_900104425.1). Classification (NCBI taxonomy): domain Bacteria; kingdom Pseudomonadati; phylum Pseudomonadota; class Gammaproteobacteria; order Pseudomonadales; family Pseudomonadaceae; genus Pseudomonas; species Pseudomonas sp. NFACC13-1. Next base: position 52,982 of record NZ_FMXV01000014.1, read on the forward strand.
GCGAAGCGTGTCCGCCGTGGTTGGTTGATCGCTTGTTGCGCAACCTGTTGATCGACGTGACCGGCAATACGCACCGCGCCGAATTCTGCATCGACAAGCTCTATTCACCGGACGGCGCCACGGGGCGTCTCGGCCTGTTGGAGTTGCGTGCGTTCGAGATGCCGCCCCACGCCCGCATGAGCCTGGCCCAGCAATTACTGCTGCGGGCGCTGGTGGCGCGGTTCTGGCGCGAACCTTATGCGCCGGCGAAACTGGCGCGCTGGGGCACCAAGCTGCATGACCGTTTCCTGCTGCCGCACTTTATCGAGCAGGATTTTGCCGATGTCATCCATGAGCTGAACGCCGCCGGCTACCCGCTGCGGGCCGAGTGGTTCGCCGCACACCTGGAGTTCCGCTTCCCCAAGGTGGGCGATTACGCGGTCAGCGGTATCGAGCTGCAATTGCGCCAAGCCCTCGAGCCTTGGCATGTACTGGGGGAGGAGGGCGCGGTCGGCGGCACCGTGCGTTATGTGGATTCCTCCCTGGAGCGTTTGCAGGTCAAGCTCAGCGGCCTGGCGCCGCAACGCTACTTGCTGACCTGCAATGGCGTGCCGGTGCCGTTGCAACCGACTGGTCGGGTCGGCGAATTTGTCGCCGGGGTGCGTTTCCGAGCGTGGCAACCGGCCAACTGCCTGCAACCGACCATCCCGGTGCATGCGCCGCTGGTTTTCGACTTGCTCGACACCTGGATGCAACGTTCCGTGGGCGGTTGCCAGTATCATGTGGCCCATCCGGGCGGGCGCAACTATGACAGCCTGCCGGTGAATGCCAACGAGGCCGAGAGCCGGCGCATGGCGCGCTTCTTCCGTCTCGGGCACACGCCGGGGAAACTGCCGATGCCCAGCCTGGCAGTGGATGACGAGTTTCCACTCACGCTCGACCTGCGACGTTTCCAGGACGCATCAACAAAATAAAGAACCCGTTCGACTGCGTAGGAGCTGCGGTGTAGGAGCTGTGTAGGAGCGGTGTAGGAGCGGTGTAGGAGCTGTCGAGTGAAACGAGGCTGCGATCTTTCCCCTGCCAATTAAGTCTTGAGCGAAAGATCAAAAGATCGCAGCCTTCGGCAGCTCCTACCGGGGCGTTACTCCGCGCGCGCATCATCACAATCTTTCACCTATCCGGGCGTCATGCGCTTGCGCTAGTCTCACCTTTCATTGCCGTCTGCCGAGCTTTCCATGCCTGACCTGCTTGACCGTTACCCGCTGACGACGGGCACCTATCACGAATTAATGGACGACAGCGGTGCGGTACGTACGCACTGGCGGCGGCTGTTCGACCAGTTGCAGCGCAGCACACCGGCCCAGTTGCTCCAGCGCCAGGCCCTGCTGGCCCGGCAGATCCAGGAAAACGGCGTGACCTACAACGTCTACGCCGATCCGAAAGGCGCCGACCGACCGTGGGAGCTGGACCTGCTGCCCCATGTGATCGACCCGCAGGAATGGCAGCATCTGTCCGCCGGGATCGCCCAGCGTGCGCGATTGCTCAATGCGGTGCTGGCCGACCTGTACGGGCCGCAGCGGCTGATCAGCGAAGGGCTGCTTCCGGCGGAGCTGGTGTTCGGGCACAACAATTTCCTCTGGCCCTGCCAGGGTATCGTGCCGCCGGACGGCAGTTTCCTGCACTTGTATGCGGTGGATCTGGCGCGCACGCCCGACGGCCGCTGGTGGGTCACGGCGGACCGGACCCAGGCGCCTTCGGGGGCCGGGTACGCGCTGGAAAATCGCATGATCGTTTCCCGCGCCTTTCCCGACTTGTATCGCGACTTGAAGGTGCGGCACCTGTCCGGATTTTTCCGCACCTTGCAGGAAACCCTGGCGCGACAGGCACCCAGCGACGGCGAGTCGCCGCTGGTGGTGCTGTTGACGCCGGGGCGGTTCAACGAAAGCTATTTCGAACACCTGTACCTGGCGCGCCAGCTGGGCTATCCGCTGGTGGAGGGCGGCGACCTGACGGTTCGCGATGCTACGGTCTACCTCAAGACTCTCAGCGGCCTGCGCCGGGTCCACGCCATCATGCGCCGGCTCGACGACGATTTCTGCGACCCCCTGGAGCTGCGCACCGATTCGGCCCTCGGCGTGCCAGGGTTGCTGGAAGCCGTGCGCCAGGGCCGGGTGCTGGTGGCCAATGCCTTGGGCAGTGGCGTGCTGGAGTCGCCGGGCCTCCTGGGCTTTCTGCCGAAGATCAACCAGTACCTGTTCGGCGAAGAACTGCTGCTGCCGTCCATCGCCACCTGGTGGTGCGGTGAGCCGCCGGTGTTGGCCCAGGCCCTGGAAAAATTGCCGCAACTGTTGATCAAGCCGGCGTTTCCTTCCCAGAGTTTCAGCCCGGTGTTCGGTCGCGACCTGAGCGAGGCGCAGCGCGGCCAACTGGCGGCGCGCATGCAGGCACGGCCTTATGCCTATGTCGCCCAGGAACTGGCGCAACTGTCCCAGGCACCGGTCTGGCAGGCCGAAGATGGGCAAATCCAGCCCCGGGCGATCGGCATGCGCATGTATGCCGTGTCCGGCAAGGATGATTATCGGGTGCTGCCGGGTGGCCTGACCCGGGTGGCCGCCGAGGCCGATGCCGAAGTGGTGTCGATGCAGCGCGGTGGCGCCAGCAAGGACACCTGGGTCTTGGGAGAGCAGGCGCCCGGCGGTGAACAATGGAAGGCCCAGCGAACCGTGGGGGTCCATGACCTGGTTCGACGGGATCCGTACCTGCCTTCACGGGTGGTGGAAAACCTGTTCTGGTTCGGCCGCTATTGCGAACGTTGCGATGACAGCGCGCGGTTGTTGCGGATCATGCTGGCGCGTTATGTCGATGGCGACGACCCGCAGGCCCTGCAATCGGCGGTGGCGCTGGGCGAAAGCCTGATGCTGCTGCCCGAAGAGGGCGAACTGCCCGAGCGTTTGCTGGCGGCTCTGCTGGGGGACGACTGGTCGTTCAGCCTGCGCTCCAACCTGCAGCGTTTGCAATGGGCCGCCTCGCAAGTGCGCGGCAAGCTGTCCCGGGAGAACTGGCAGGCGCTGGTGGAACTGCAGCGCGAAGCCATGGAACTGGAAACCGAGGAAGCGGACTTCGGCGAGCTGCTGGATTTCCTCAATCGGCTGGTGATGTCCCTCGCGGCGTTGTCCGGGTTCGCCCTGGATGACATGACCCGCGACGAAGGCTGGCGCTTCCTGATGATCGGTCGGCGCCTGGAGCGCCTGCAGTTTCTCAGCAGCAGCCTGGCGGCGTTCCTGCGCAGCGATGCGGTATTCGATCAGGCCGGGCTTGAGTGGCTGCTGGAACTGGGCAACAGCAGCATCACCTACCGTTCGCGTTATTTGGCGGTGGCCCAGTTGATCCCGGTGCTGGACTTGCTGCTGCTGGACGAACAGAACCCCCACGCGGTGCTCTTCCAGTTGAAGCTGGTGAGCCGCACGCTCAAGCGCTTGAACGATGATTTTGCCGCGCCCAGGGAAACCGCCTTGCCGGACCTGGTCGCACGCCTGTCACGCTTTGACCTGCGTTGCCTGGAAAACCCATTGTTCGGCGAAGCCAGCCTGCGCGCCGCACTCGATGGGCTGGCCGACCTGTTGCAGGAAGTGGCCGATGCCAGTGGCCAAGTGTCCGATCGCCTGGCCTTGCGTCATTTCGCCCACGTCGATGACGTCAGCCAACGCACGGTGTCCGTCTGATGAGCGCTCGTTACCAGATCCTCCACGATACCCATTACCACTACGACAGCCCGGTGTCCCTGGCCCAGCAGCTCGCTCATCTGTGGCCTCGGGCCTGTGACTGGCAGCGTTGCACCGAACAGCAACTGTTGATCAGCCCGGAACCGACGACCCGGCGCGATGAACAGGATGTGTTCGGCAACCCGCTGACCCGGCTGGCCTTTGAACGGCCCCATGACGAGCTGCTGGTCAATGCCCGCCTGAGCGTCGAGGTGCTGGCCCGTCCCGAGCTGGATTTCAACCTGTCCCCGGCCTGGGAGTCGACCCGCAACGCGCTGACCTACAGTGGCCGGCCATTGGCGGCGCCGTTGCTGGAGGCGTGCCGTTATCGTTTCGAATCACCGTATGTGCATCTCAAGCGCAGCTTCGTCGAGTTTTCCGAAAGCTGCTTCCCGCCGGGACGACCGTTGATGGTCGGCGTTCGAGCGCTGATGGAGAAGATTTTCGAGGAATTCACCTTCGACGCCGAGGCGACCCAAGTGGCGACGCCGCTGGTGGAGGTGCTGGAACGGCGGCGGGGCGTATGCCAGGACTTCGCCCACCTGATGCTGGCCTGCGTGCGTTCTCGCGGCCTGGCGGCGCGTTACGTCAGCGGCTACCTGCTGACCCAGCCGCCGCCCGGCCAGCCCCGGCTGATTGGCGCCGATGCGTCCCACGCCTGGGTCTCGGTGTATTGCCCGGTGTTGGGGTGGGTGGATTTCGACCCGACCAACAACGTCCAACCGGCCCTGGAACACATCACCCTGGCCTGGGGCCGGGATTTTTCCGATGTGTCACCGTTGCGGGGGGTGATCCTGGGGGGCGGTGCCCATGATCCTGAAGTGCGGGTGACGGTGATGCCGTTGGAATCATGAACACTGTGTGAACCCTGTGGGAGCGAGCTTGCTCGCGATGACGTCGTGTCAGCCAATGAGGAGGTTGACTGTTAATCCGCTATCGCGAGCAAGCTCGTTCCCACAGTGTGGATCGGATCATCGGGCCCTGGGGGAATCAGGCGTCGGGAGCCTGATCTTTCGGTGCATCGACATCGTCTTCTGCTGCTACTTCGCCTTCGCTATCCGGGCTCAGTGCGGCTTCTTCTTCAGCTGTGGCTTTCTTGCGCTGCAGCTTTTCCTCTTTCTTCTGCTCCTTGGCCAAGTCTCTCTGACGTTTGGCGAAGGAATAATTGGGTTTGGCCATGGGCGATCCTCTGGGGTCGAAGGTGAGGTTGAGCGGCGCATATTCTGCCCTGTATCGGGGCCGAGCCGTTAGCTGGGTTTTTGTTCGGCCCATTTTGGCTGTACGGACGGTTGCCATTCGTCCAGGGCATCGAGCAGGTTCTGCGCGGATTCGCTCACTTGCAGCATGTCACGATGGGGCGTGCGGACGAAGCCTTCGCCGACGATATGATCGAGAAAAGCGGTGAGCTTGCTGTAGAAACCGTTCACTTCCAGCAGCCCCAGCGGTTTGCCGTGGTAGCCGAGTTGGCCCCAGGTCCAGACTTCGAACAACTCCTCCAGCGTGCCGAGGCCGCCGGGCAGGGCGATGAAGGCATCGCTGAGTTCAGCCATGCGCGCCTTGCGAGCATGCATGCCGTCCACCACTTCCAGGCGGGTCAGGCCGCTGTGGCCGATTTCCTTGTCCTTCAGGCTTTGCGGGATGATGCCGATGACTTCGCCACCGGCCGCCAGGGCCGCGTCGGCGACGACACCCATCAGGCCGACGGCCCCGCCGCCATAGACCAGGGTCAGTTTTCGTTCCGCCAACGCCCGCCCGAGGGCCTGCGCCGCTTCACGATATGCTGGGTCGGTGCCAGTGCTGGCGCCGCAAAATACACAAACAGACGCAATGGACATGCTTTACTCCGTGGTCAGTCACCACACCAGAGTAAAGCCTGGCCTATGCTGCGCAAAGGACTTAAACCTCGCGCCGGGGTTTTTCATAGGTGCCACTGGCGCCACAGGCGTAGGCGGCGAGCAAGCTGCATAACAGGCTATTGAAGTTCATGGCGATCGCTCCAGAGGTTGATGGGCTGATCATAGGGGCGCGTCATACTTCTGGCTGGTTGATTATGTCCATCAGGCTGATAGCCTTAAGTTGTATACAATCTTTGACTCAGGTCATAGGAACTTGCCGGAAAATCAGGCAGTCTTTCTCTTTGACGGATTTTTGTTAACCATGCCTTGGAGATTCACGATGTTTGCCAAACTTGTTGCAGTATCCCTGTTGACGCTGGCCAGCAGCCAACTGATGGCAGCGGATTGCAAGACCACCATCGACTCGACCGACCAGATGTCCTTCAACACCAAGGCCATCGAGATCGACAAGAGCTGCAAGACATTCACCGTTGAGCTGACCCACTCGGGCAGCTTGCCGAAAAACGTCATGGGCCATAACTGGGTGCTGAGCAAAGAGGCCGACATGCAGCCGATCGCCACCGATGGCCTCGCTGCCGGTATCGACAAGAACTACCTCAAGGAAGGTGATGCCCGCATCATTGCCCACACCAAGATCATTGGTGCTGGCGAAAAGGACTCGGTGACCTTCGACGTCTCGAAACTTGATGCTGCCGAAAAATACGGCTTCTTCTGCTCGTTCCCGGGCCACATCTCGATGATGAAAGGCACTGTTTCGCTGAAGTAATCCTACCAGGCACAAAAAAGCGCCCGCTTCAGGGCGCTTTTTTGTGTCCGGCCAATAACCGCACCCCCTGTGGGAGCGAGCCTGCTCGCGATGACGGCAGCACATCCAACATCAATGCAAACTGACCCACCGCTATCGCGAGCAGGCTCGCTCCCACAGAGATTGCCGGTCAGGGGGCGTAGGGCATCACCCGCTTGTGCTCGGTCTTGCGATAGGTGTCGCAAATGATCCTGGCCGCCTCTTCGCGAATCGGTTGGCCGTGCAGGAACGCATCGATCTCGGCGTAAGTCACGCCGTGGGAGGCTTCATCCGGCTTGCCAGGCGACAGGTCTTCAAGATCGGCGGTGGGGACTTTTTCCACCAGCGATTCCGGGGCGCCAAAGTCACGGGCGATGGCCCGGACCTGGTTTTTCACCAGGCCGCTCAACGGCGCCAGGTCGCAGGCGCCGTCACCGAACTTGGTGAAGAACCCCATGACCGCTTCGGCCGCATGGTCAGTGCCGATCACCAGGCCCTGCTCGGCCCCGGCGATGGTGTATTGCGCCACCATGCGCATCCGCGCCTTGGTGTTGCCCAGCACGAAGTCCCGCGAGACCGCCGCCTTGCCTTCGAACGCGGCGACTTGCTCGGCCAGGGCCTTGACCGCCGGGCCGATATTGACGGTATGGCGTTCGTCGGGATCGATGAAGTCCACACAGGCCTGTGCTTCATGCTCGTCGAACTGGGTGTCGTACGGCAGGCGCACGGCGATGAACTTATAGGCCGCGTTGCCGGTTTTCTCCCGCAGTTCGCGCATGGCACGTTGGGCCAGCAGCCCGGCGGTCAACGAGTCGACGCCACCGCTGATGCCCAGCACGAGGGACTTGAGCCCGGAATTGACCAGGCAATCCTGAATAAAGCTCACTCGCCGGGCGATTTCGGCCTTGAGGTCGGCGTCATGGGCGAACGGTGGCTGGACCTTGAGCTGTTCAGCTATCTCACGCTGTACGGCTTGCATGAATTCACTCCTTGCGTATCAAAGGGCGGCAGGTACTTGGAAAACGTGTCGCATGTAGGCGACGAAATTCGGATCCTTGCAGTGGGTCTTGCCGGGCTCGTCTGAAATCTTGGCCACGGGTTGCCCGTCACAGCTGATCATTTTAAGCACGATGCTCATGGGCTCGACACCCGGAATGTCACAGGTCAGATTGGTGCCGATACCGAAGCTGACATTAATGCGACCACGCAACGCCCGAAAAATCTCCAGGCATTTGGGCAATGTCAGGCTATCGGAGAACACCAGCGTCTTGCTCATCGGGTCGATGCCGAGCTTGTGGTAGTGGGCGATGGCTTTTTCGCCCCAGATCACCGGGTCGCCGGAGTCATGGCGCAAGCCGTCGAACAGCTTGGCGAAGAACAGATCGAAATCCTTGAGGAAGGCATCCATGGTGATGCAGTCGGTCAGCGCGATCCCCAACAGGCCGCGGTATTCGCGCACCCAGCAGTCGAGGGCGGCGATCTGGCTGTCGATCAGCCGCGGGCCCAGTTGCTGGTGGGCCATTATCCACTCATGGGCCATGGTGCCCAGGGGTTTCATGTCCAGCTCCCGGGACAGGTGCACGTTACTGGTGCCGACGAAACGCCCGGGGAAATCATGCTTGAGCACGTTGACCACTTCTTCCTGGACGCGGAAGGAAAACCGCCGACGGGTGCCGAAATCCGCGACCTGCAGTTCGGACAACTCGTCGGCGCTGGCGTTGGCGCTCAGCCAGTCGAACTTGCGATACAGCTGCTCGCGGGCCTGCTCGAGGACGATTTCACGGTAGCGATAGCGATTGCGCACTTCGCTGACAATGGCCAGCAGCGGTACTTCGAACAGAATCACGTGCAACCAGGGGCCGCGCAGGCGGATGAACAGCTCGCCGTTGTCGATGCCGGTGTGGACGTAGCGCAGGTTGAAGCGAAACAGTCCCAGGAACCGCAGGAAGTCCGGCTTGAGAAAGCTGATACGTTCCAGGAAACCCAACTGGTCGGCGCTCAGGCTCAGCTCCGCCAGGCGCTCGATCTGGAAGCGGATCTCCGCCAGGTACGGACGCAGGTCTTCGCTGTTGCGGCAACGAAACTCCCACTCGACTTCGACGTTGGGGTAGTTGTGCAGCACCGCCTGCATCATCGTCAGTTTGTAGAAGTCGGTGTCGAGCAGGTTCTGCACGATACGATCGGCAAATACGCTCTCGCTCATAGGGTTCTCCAGACAGGCCGCTGCGGCGGGTTGGGATGAGGGGTTAGTGGCGCATAACCTGGGTGGGTATTGCCAGTGATTTTTGGTCACCGACTCTTCTCTGGCAAAGGTCTCTCTACTGTGGCGAGGGGATTTATCCCCGCTGGGTGCGTAGCGCCCCATCAATTGTTGGGCCTGCTGCGCAGTCCAGCGGGGATAAATCCCCTCGCCACAGGGGGAAAGCCAATGGCTATTGCGGCGTACCCGGACTATCGAGCTGTTCCAGCATCCACTCCACGAAAAGCCGCACCTTGGGCACCTCCGCCGAATGTTCCGGGTAGGCCAAGTAATAAGCATCGGTGCTTGGCATCGCATGCTGCCAGGGAATGATCAGTTTGCCATCGGCCAGTTCTTCTTCCACCAGAAACCGCGGCAGCAGGGCGACGCCGCAGCCGACCTGGGCGGCCCGGATGCACATGTAGAAGGTTTCGAAGCGTGGCCCGTGGTAGCTGTGTTCGGTGTGGTAGCCCTGGCTGTCGAACCAGTCGTGCCAGGCCTGGGGGCGCGAGGCGTTTTGCAGCAGCACCAGCTCGGCCAGTTGGGTCGGGTCGGTGAAGGCCTGGTCAGGCAGGCTGCCGGGCGCGCAGACCGGCACCAGCTCTTCGTCGAACAGTCTCCGGGACTCGGTGCCAGGGCGCGAACCCTGGCCGAAGTAGAACGCCAGGTCGCTGCGCCCCTGCTGCAAATCGTCGGCTTCCTGCTCGCTGCACAGGTCCAGATGAATTTTTGGATGACGCAACCGCCAACCCTTCAGGCGCGGGACCAGCCAGCGGGCACCGAAGGTCGGAGGCGTGGAAACACGCAGCACTTCGGTATCGCCGCCGTAGGAGCGCAGGTAGTGGGTGGACATCTCCACCTGGGTAAGGATTTTTCGTACTTCCCCCAAGTACAACTCACCGGCCGGTGTCAGTTGCAAGCGGCGACGCACACGCCGAAACAGCAGGTGCTGCAACAGTTCCTCGAGCTGGGCGACCTGTTTGCTGACGGCGCTCTGGGTCAGATGGAGTTCTTCGGCGGCACGGGTAAAGCTCAGGTGGCGAGTCACGGCTTCGAAGCACTGGAGTGCGGTGATCGACGGTAAATAGCGCTTGTTGAGCATGACGAGGGCCTTTTTTCTTGTTGCTCTATAAATCGAGTCAGGGGCAGCATGAATAAACGGAATGATATCTCGCTTAATGGTCGTTTGTTGGCAAGACTCGGGCCAGCTAAAACTAGAGGCCTGAGCGTACGGTGATGGTCCGTCCGCCAATCTTTTATCGCTCGTTTAGAGGAGTTACCCCATGGTTGCTGCATTGCTTGATCGTCTGGGCGTCAATCCGGCCTTGTACCAGGGCGGCGCACAGCCGGTGCATTCGCCTATCGATGGCAGCCGCATCGGCGCCGTGAACTGGGAAGGCGCCGCTGAAGTCGAGCAGCAGGTCAGCCGTGCCGAACACGCCTTCGACCTGTGGCGCCAGGTGCCGGCCCCGCGTCGCGGCGAGCTGGTGCGTCAATTCGGCGACCTGTTGCGTGAGTACAAGGCCGACCTCGGCGAGCTGGTGTCATGGGAAGCCGGCAAGATCACCCAGGAAGGCCTGGGTGAAGTACAGGAGATGATCGACATCTGCGACTTCGCCGTCGGCCTGTCCCGCCAGCTGTACGGCCTGACCATCGCCTCCGAGCGTCCGGGCCACCACATGCGTGAATCCTGGCACCCGCTGGGTGTGGTCGGGGTGATCAGTGCCTTCAACTTCCCTGTCGCGGTCTGGGCCTGGAACACCACGCTGGCCCTGGTCTGCGGCAACTCGGTGATCTGGAAACCCTCGGAAAAGACCCCGCTCACCGCCCTGGCGTGCCAGGCGCTGTTCGAGCGGGTGCTGAAGAACTTCAGCGACGCACCACCGTACCTGAGCCAGGTGATCATTGGCGGTCGCGATGCCGGTGAGGCCCTGGTGGATGACCCGCGCGTGGCCTTGATCAGCGCCACCGGCAGCACCCGCATGGGCCGAGAAGTGGCGCCGAAAGTCGCCGCGCGTTTCGCCCGCAGCATCCTCGAACTGGGCGGTAACAACGCCATGATCCTGGCGCCGAGCGCCGACCTGGACATGGCCGTGCGCGCCATCCTGTTCAGCGCCGTCGGCACCGCCGGCCAGCGTTGCACCACCCTGCGCCGGCTGATCGCCCACGAATCGGTGAAGGAAGAGATCGTCACCCGCCTCAAGGCCGCCTACTCGAAAGTGCGCATCGGTCATCCGCTGGAAGGCAACCTCGTCGGGCCACTGATCGACAAGCACAGCTTCGACGGCATGCAGGACGCGCTGGAGCAGGCCCTGAGCGAAGGCGGGCGCGTGTTTGGTGGCAAGCGCCAGCTCGAAGACCAGTTCCCGAATGCCTACTACGTCTCGCCGGCCATCGTCGAGATGCCCGAACAGAGTGATGTGGTGCGCCACGAAACCTTCGCACCGATCCTGTACGTGGTCGGCTACAAGGACTTCGCCGAAGCCCTGCACCTGAACAATGCCGTGCCCCAGGGCCTGTCGTCCTGCATCTTCACCACCGACGTGCGTGAAGCCGAGCAGTTCATGTCGGCCGTGGGCAGCGACTGCGGCATCGCCAACGTCAACATCGGCCCGAGTGGCGCGGAAATCGGCGGCGCATTCGGTGGCGAAAAAGAAACCGGCGGCGGTCGCGAATCCGGCTCCGATGCGTGGCGCGGCTACATGCGCCGCCAGACCAACACCGTGAACTACTCGCTGGAGTTGCCGTTGGCCCAGGGGATTACCTTCGACTGAAGTCCGGTCAACGAAAATCCCTGTGGGAGCGAGCCTGCTCGCGATGGCGTCGGTCCGGTTGGCAACTATGTTGATGGGTACTGCGCCATCGCGAGCAGGCTCGCTCCCACAATTGAATCATGTGTTTGTTGGGTTTCTGTCTGGAGTCTGGCAATGCCGTTACGCGAAGAATGTCTGTGGGAAAAACTGACGCCGCAAAGGCCTGAAAATACTCCGCTCACCGGCGAGGTCACGGTGGATGTCTGCGTGATAGGTGCCGGCTTCACCGGGCTGTCGGCGGCGGTGCACTTGCTCGAACAAGGCAAGCGCGTGGCTGTGCTGGAAGCCCATCGGGCCGGGCATGGCGGATCGGGGCGCAACGTTGGCCTGGTGAACGCCGGGCTGTGGATCCCGCCGGATGACATCGAGGCCGGATTCGGCGAGGCAGTGGGCAGCCAGCTCAACCGCATGTTGGGAGCCGCGCCGGCCCTGGTGTTCAGCCTCATCGATAAATACAACATCGATTGCCAGTTGCGCCGCGAAGGCACCTTGCACATGGCCCATAACGCCCGGGGCGAAGCCGACCTGCGCAGTCGCGAAGCTCAATGGAAGCGCCGTGGCGCCCCGGTGGAATTGCTCACCGGCCAGGCCTGTGCCGAGGCGACAGGCACCTCGAAAATCGCCGCGGCCTTGCTCGACCGCCGCGCCGGCACGCTCAATCCGATGGCCTACACCAGCGGGCTGGCCAAGGCCGCCACGGACCTTGGTGGCCAGTTGTTCGACCATTCGCCGGTGACGCGCCTGGAACGTCAAGGCCAGCGCTGGTCGGTGCAGACCGCCCAGGGTTCGGTGCTGGCCGAGCAGGTGGTGATTGCCTCCAATGCCTATACCGAGGGTGATTGGACCGAACTGCGGCGCAATTTCTTCCCGGGTTATTACTATCAGGTCGCTTCCGTCCCGCTGACCGACGAAGCCGCCCAACGCATTCTGCCGGGCGGGCAGGGCTCGTGGGATACCCGCCAGGTGCTGAGCAGCATCCGGCGGGACAAGGACGGTCGTTTGCTGCTGGGCAGCCTGGGCAACGGCAACCGCAAGCCGACCTGGTTCCTCAAGGCCTGGGCCGACCGGGTGCAGCAGCACTATTTTCCTTATCTCAAGCCGGTGGAGTGGGAGTGCACCTGGACCGGTTGCATCGCCTTCACCCCCGATCACTTGATGCGCCTGTTCGAACCCGCTCCCGGGCTGGTGGCCGTAACCGGCTACAACGGCCGGGGCGTAACCACCGGTACGGTGGTCGGCAAGGCGTTCGCCGATTACCTGTGTCACGGCAATACCCAGGCCCTGCCTATCCCTTTCGCCCCCATGCAGCCGCTGGCCGGGGTGGGATTGCGCAGTTGCCTGTATGAGGCGGGCTTTTCGCTGTATCACGCGGGCCAGTGCCTGCGGATCGTCATTTGAGTGACGAAAATTGTTGCTGGACGCCGCGTTTTCCGGCGTAGCGTCTAGCCTGTTATGGTGCGGGTTGTAGCAGTCGCGCACCGACAGTGTGCAGTTCGGTGACGTGGGTTGTTACACAGTGGTTGCACGCCGTTTCGCGCGATGGTTGCAATGATGGCTCATGAAGGGTTTTACCCGTTTGGACAAAAGGTTGCACCTTGTGCGGTTTAGACGGTTGCACGCCCCATGAAAAAGGGCCCGAAACAGTCGAAATAACAATAAAGCAGCGACTTTTTTCAGAATAAAAAACCGATGGCACGGCCCTTGCTCTGAGCTTTTCAGTGAAATGAAGTCGCAGTGCCAACTAAAAAAAACCTTGGAGCACCACCTCATGTCCCAGACGTTTTACAAGAAAGGTTTCCTGGCCCTCGCAGTGGCAGCTGCGCTGGGTGTTTCTGCGTTTGCCCAGGCTGACGTGAAATTCGGTGTGGCGGGGCCGATGACTGGCGCCAACGCCGCATTCGGCGAGCAGTACATGAAGGGTGCCCAGGCGGCAGCCGATGTCATCAACAAGGCCGGTGGCGTCAACGGCGAGAAAATTGTCCTGGTGGCCGGCGACGACGCCTGCGAGCCCAAGCAGGCCGTGGCCGTGGCCAACCGCCTGGTGGAGCAGGACAAGGTGATCGGCGTGGTCGGGCACTTCTGCTCGTCCAATACCATCCCGGCCTCCGAGGTCTATGACGAAGCCGGCATCATTGCCATCACCCCCGGTTCGACCAACCCGAAAGTCACCGAGCGTGGCCTGAGCGCGATGTTCCGCATGTGCGGTCGTGATGACCAGCAAGGCATCGTGGCGGGCGACTACATCGTCGACGTGCTCAAGGGCAAGAAAGTCGCGGTACTGCACGACAAGGACACCTACGGCCAGGGCCTGGCGGATGCAACCATGGCCCAGCTCGAGAAGCGTGGTGTCAAGCCAGTGCTGTACGAGGGGTTGACCCGCGGCGAAAAAGACTTCAGCGCCGTGGTGACCAAGATCCGTTCGACGGGCGCCGACGTGGTCTATTTCGGTGGCCTGCACCCGGAAGCCGGCCCGCTGGTTCGCCAGTTGCGTGAGCAAGGCCTCAAGGACGTGAAATTCATGTCCGACGACGGCATCGTCACCGACGAACTGGTCACCACCGCCGGTGGTGCGCAGTATGTCGACGGCGTGTACATGACCTTCGGCGCCGATCCGCGCCTGCTGCCAGACAGCAAGGCCGTGGTTGACGAGTTCCGCAAGAACGGCACCGAGCCGGAAGGCTACACCCTGTACGCCTACGCTTCGGTCCAGGCCCTGGCCGCCGCCTTCAATGGCGCCAAGTCCAACAAAGGCGATGACGCGGCCAAGTGGCTCAAGGCCAACCCCGTCCAGACCGTGATGGGCAAGAAGGAATGGGATACCAAGGGCGACTTGAAAGTCTCCGACTACGTGGTCTATCAGTGGGACAAGGACGGCAAATACCACCAGTTGGAAAAACAGAAGTAAGGGCTGACGCGACCGTCAACGACGCCTCCTTTGGGGGCCGGGCAAACCCCGGTTTCCAAAGGGCGCGTGCCGGTCGTGCCTGACATTGCTCCGACGTTAATCTGTATTTTCCTTAGAAGAACCGCGCACCCGAAGGTGTGCAGGTTCTCACTGCGTGAGATTGCGTTATGGATGGTATTTTCCTGCAGCAACTGATCAATGGCCTGACCCTAGGGTCGGTCTATGGTCTGATCGCCATCGGCTACACAATGGTCTACGGCATCATCGGCATGATCAACTTCGCCCACGGCGAGGTTTACATGATTTCCGCTTACCTCGCGGCAATCAGTCTGGCTCTGCTGGCTTACTTCGGTATCGAATCCTTTCCGCTCATGATCCTTGGCACGCTCGTGTTCACGGTGGTGGTCACCGGGGTCTACGGCTGGGTCATCGAACGCGTCGCCTATAAACCCCTGCGCAACTCGACCCGGCTGGCACCGCTGATCAGTGCCATCGGTATTTCGCTGATCCTGCAGAACTACGCACAGATCAGCCAGGGTGCCCGTCAACAGGGTGTCCCGACGCTGCTCGAAGGTGCCATGCGCCTCGACATCGGCAGCGGTTTCGTCCAGCTCACTTACACCAAGATCTTCATCCTGATCGCCGCATTCGCCGGCATGGCGTTGCTGACCTACATCATCAAGTACACCAAGCTCGGACGCATGTGCCGCGCCACCCAGCAAGACCGCAAGATGGCCTCGATCCTGGGGATCAACACCGACCGGGTGATTTCCTACGTATTCATCATCGGTGCGGCCATGGCGGCCCTGGCCGGCGTGCTGATCACCATGAACTACGGCACATTCGATTTCTATGCCGGCTTCATCATCGGCATCAAGGCGTTCACCGCGGCGGTACTCGGCGGCATCGGTTCCCTGCCTGGGGCCATGCTCGGCGGGATCATCCTCGGGATTTCCGAGTCGCTGTTCTCCGGTCTGATCAACTCCGACTACAAAGACGTGTTCAGTTTCTCGCTGCTGGTGCTGATTCTGATTTTCCGTCCCCAAGGCCTGTTGGGTCGCCCACTCGTGGCGAAGGTATAAGTATGTCTGCTGCCAATAAACCGCTTGATATCAAACAGAGCGTCATCGACGCGATCCTGGCTGGCCTGATCTCGCTGATCGTGTTCGGGCCCATTGTCGGCGTGGTGCTCGACGGCTACAGCTTCAACCTGCAACCGGCCCGCGTCGGCTGGCTGGTGGCGATCGTGATGGTCGGGCGCTTTGTCTTGAGCCTGTTCCTGCAAACCCCCAAGGGACTGAAGATTCTCCAGGGTTTCGAAAGCACCGGCTCCGGCGTGCACGTGCTGCCACCGGATTACAAATCGCGGCTGCGCTGGGTCATCCCGGCACTGATCGTGATTGCCATCGTGTTTCCGTTCTTCGCCAACAAGTACGTGCTCACGGTGGTCATTCTCGGGCTGATCTATGTTCTGTTGGGCCTTGGCCTGAACATCGTGGTCGGCCTGGCGGGGCTGCTCGACCTGGGTTACGTGGCGTTCTACGCCATCGGCGCCTATGGCCTGGCGCTGGGCTACCAATACCTGGGGCTGGGCTTCTGGACGGTGCTGCCGCTGGCGGCCATCGCGGCGGCGATGGCAGGGTGCATATTGGGATTCCCGGTGTTGCGAATGCACGGTGACTACCTGGCCATCGTGACCCTGGGCTTTGGCGAGATCATTCGCCTGGTGCTGAACAACTGGCTGTCGTTCACCGGCGGGCCGAATGGCATGCAGGTGCCGTGGCCGACCTTCATGGGATTGGAGTTCCGCAAGCAGGCGAGGGACGGTGGGATTCCGTTCCACGAGTTCTTCGGCATCGATTACAACCCCAACTACAAGTTTCTGTTTATCTACATCGTGTTGTTCCTCACGGTACTGCTGGTGCTTTACATCAAGCATCGCCTGACGCGCATGCCGGTAGGCCGCGCATGGGAAGCCCTGCGTGAGGACGAGATCGCTTGCCGTTCGATGGGCTTGAACCACGTGCTGGTCAAGCTTTCAGCGTTCACCATCGGTGCGTCCACCGCTGGCCTGGCCGGTGTGTTCTTCGCCAGCTACCAGGGCTTCGTCAACCCGGCGTCGTTCACTTTCTTCGAGTCGGCGCTGATTCTGGCAATCGTGGTGTTGGGCGGCATGGGCTCGACGGTGGGCGTGGTGATCGCCGCATTCGTACTGACCATTACACCGGAATTGCTGCGCAGCTTTACTGAATACCGGGTGCTGATGTTCGGCGTGTTGATGGTGTTGATGATGATCTGGCGTCCTCGTGGGCTGATTCGGATCAGCCGTACCGGTGTGGCACCGCGTAAAGGAGTAGCGCCATGAGCGACGTCGTACTCAGCGTCGAAAACCTGATGATGCAGTTCGGTGGCATCAAGGCCCTCAGCGATGTCAGCCTGCAGGTCAAGCGCAACTCGATTTTCGCCCTGATCGGCCCCAACGGCGCGGGCAAGACCACGGTGTTCAACTGCCTGACCGGTTTCTACAAGGCCTCCGGCGGCAAGATCGAACTCAATGTGCGCGGTGAGCGGACCAACGTGATCAAGCTGTTGGGCGAGCCGTTTCGCCCGACTGATTTCGTGTCGCCGAAAGCCTTCGCCAGCCGGCTGTTCTACAAGATGTTCGGCGGCACGCACCTGGTGAACCGCGCCGGCCTGGCGCGGACGTTCCAGAACATACGCCTGTTCAAGGAAATGTCGGTGCTGGAAAACCTGCTGGTGGCCCAGCACATGTGGGTCAACCGTAACCTGCTGTCGGGGATCCTCAACACCAAGAGCTACCGCAAGGCCGAAAGCGACGCCCTGGACCATGCGTTCTATTGGCTGGAAGTGGTGGACCTGGTGGATTGCGCCAACCGTCTGGCGGGCGAGCTTTCCTACGGTCAGCAGCGGCGCCTGGAAATCGCCCGGGCCATGTGTACGCGCCCGCAGATCATCTGCCTCGACGAACCGGCCGCCGGCCTCAACCCTCAGGAAACCGAAGCGCTGAGCGCGATGATCCGGCTGCTGCGCGACGAGCATGATCTGACCGTGGTGCTGATCGAACACGACATGGGCATGGTAATGAGCATTTCCGATCACATCGTGGTGCTGGACCACGGCAACGTGATCGCCGAGGGCGGTCCCGAGGCGATTCGCAACGATCCGAAGGTGATCGCGGCCTACCTGGGTGCCGACGAAGAGGAACTGGTATGAGTGGACCTATCCTCGAACTCAAGGAGTTGGACGTGTTCTACGGGCCGATCCAGGCCCTGAAAAAGGTCTCGATGCACATTGGCGAAGGTGAAACCGTGAGCCTGATCGGCTCCAACGGTGCCGGCAAGTCCACGTTGCTGATGTCCATCTTCGGCCAGCCCCGTGCGGCGGGCGGGCAGATCATCTACCAGGGCGTGGACATCACCCACAAGTCGTCGCACTACATTGCCTCCAACGGCATCGCGCAGTCACCGGAAGGGCGACGGGTATTCCCGGACATGACCGTCGAGGAAAACCTGCTGATGGGCACCATTCCCATCGGTGACAAATACGCCAGCGAAGATATGCAGCGCATGTTCGAGCTGTTTCCGCGGCTCAAGGAGCGCCGCAACCAGCGGGCCATGACCATGTCCGGTGGCGAGCAGCAAATGCTCGCCATCGCCCGGGCATTGATGAGCCGGCCCAAGTTGTTGCTGCTCGATGAGCCGAGCCTGGGGCTGGCGCCGATCGTGGTGAAACAGATCTTCGCCACCCTGCGTGAACTGGCGTCCACCGGGATGACCATCTTCCTGGTGGAACAGAACGCCAACCACGCCTTGAGGTTGTCGGACCGGGCCTATGTGATGGTCAACGGAGAAATCCGCCTGACTGGCACCGGCAAGGAACTGCTCGCCAACGAGGAAGTGCGCAACGCGTACCTGGGCGGGCATTGAGGCGGCTGCTGTAATGAAAAAACCGGCGAGAGATCGCCGGTTTTTTTATCCCTTCAAACCACCACCCACCCTTGCTCGCGATGGCGGCGGGTCAGCCGACATCAATGTTGATTGAACCAAAGCTATCGCGAGCGAGCTCGCTCCCACAGGGCTTTGTATGTTTTTCACAATTGTGGACAACAATCCTGAGCCCCTGCGAAACCGCGACATAAAGTCGCCGCAAACAGTTGTTTTGTCACGGTTTTGACTTGTCCCCGTTTGCTGTGGAACTGGCTGTGGGTAACGTGGGAGTAGCTGGCTGCAAGCCTTTGAATACGTGGCTTGCAGGGCTATGATCATTTTTTGATCAGGCGTTTTTGGTCAGCCGGGAGCGGCTGTTGTCAACACTTTTATGAGCGCGGGAATGGACTGGAAAGAGTGTGGGCAAGCCTGTGGATAAGTCTGTGACTAAACTCTGGAAAGACCGCGCTGAGGGCCGTAGTTACTGGCTTGGAGCCATCGCCTATTTTGCGCTGGCTTATAGCAGATAACTTGCGCTGCACAACCTCTCTTGCAGGGTCAAGCGAAAAAATTTTCCAAATACCCCGAAAAGCCTTATGCACAGCGGCCTGCGGGATTTTCACTTGCCCCCGATTACTGTGGACGTGCCTGTGGATAAGGTGCGAGCAACCGGCTGCGGGCCTTGTTGGGAAAGGCCTGGCGTGGATTGGTTGTTTTATGAGCAGCCGTGGGCCAAAAGCTCATGCGCAAGCCTTGCCCCTGGCGTGCCAGGCCGGGCATGCTGTGGGCCGATTTCCATTCAATGGCTTTTGAAGTTCAAACAAGGAGAACACGATGTCTGACACCCTGTTTATCACCGGCGCGACGTCCGGTTTTGGTGAAGCCTGTGCCCGTCGGTTTGCCGAGGCCGGTTGGAAACTGGTGCTGACCGGTCGTCGTGAAGAACGCCTCAATGCCCTGTGTGCCGAGTTGTCGAAGCAGACCGAAGTCCATGGCCTGGTCCTGGATGTGCGTGATCGCAAGGCCATGGAGGAGGCCATCGCCAACCTGCCGCCATCCTTCGCCAAGCTGCGCGGGCTGATCAACAATGCCGGCCTGGCCCTGGGCGTCGACCCGGCCCCCAAGTGCGACCTCGATGACTGGGACACCATGGTCGACACCAACGTCAAAGGGCTGATCTACAGCACGCGCCTGCTGTTGCCGCGGCTGATCGCCCACGGCCGTGGCGCCGGGATCGTCAACCTGGGCTCCATCGCCGGCAACTACCCGTATCCGGGCAGCCACGTGTATGGCGCGAGCAAGGCGTTCGTCAAACAGTTCTCCCTGAACCTGCGTTGCGACCTGCTAGGCACGGGCGTGCGGGTGAGCAACATCGAGCCGGGCCTGTGCGAGAGCGAGTTCTCCCTGGTGCGCTTCGGTGGCGACCAGGAGCGCTACAACGCGACTTATGCCGGCGCCGAGCCGATCCAGCCACAGGACATCGCCGATACGATTTTCTGGGTGCTCAACACACCGGCGCACATCAACATCAACAGCCTGGAGCTGATGCCGGTGAGCCAGACCTGGGCCGGGTTTGCCATCGAGCGCAACAAGGCGTAGCGGGAGAGCCTGTGGTGAGGGGATTTATCCCCGTTGGGAGCGTAGCTCCCCTAAGACCTGAGCCCATGATTTATCTTTTTAGGGCTGCTGCGCAGCCCAGCGGGGATAAATCCCCTCGCCACAGAGGCGTTACACCAAGTAATCGGCCAGCCCGCGATAGCAGGTCAGCAGGTGATACGGCGTGGTGGACGGCATGTCCCGACGGCTGACCATGCCATCGGCGTCCAGGCATTCGTTCCAGCCCCTGGCATGGAGGAAATGCTCCTGCAAGGCCTGCAATTGACGCAGTAACACTCCCTGGTTGCCAGGGCGTAATGTCAGTGCCCGCAGGTACTCGGCCTGAGCCCAGATGCGTTGGGTGGCATCGCGCGGGCTTGCTTGTGGTTCCTGGTCCAGCATCGCGCACACGGCGCCGGATTCCGGATCGACGCCGCGTTGTTCGGTATGGTCGAAGCTGCGCTCCAGGGCGGTGTGCAGCTTGCCGTTGCGCAACAGCGGCGATGAGGCCAGCAAGTAATACCATTCGAACTGGTGCCCCGGCTCGAACCAGTTATCCACAGCCTTGAGCGGTTTTTCCATCATGACCCGTTGCTGCGGCTCGATGAAATGCTTGGCTATCCCGTCGCACAAGCTCAGCAATGCTTGGCGGACGTTGGCATCCTCGCGGACCGAGAGCGTGGCGAGGAAAGCTTCGGCCAGGTGCATCAAGGGGTTTTGCAGAGGGCCGGAGCCGGTCGTTGACCAATCGCGCTTGAGGCTGGCTTCGTAGAGACCTTCCGCGCTGGCAAAGCGCTGGGCGATGACCTCCAGGCTGGCGTTGAGTACCGATTCCACCAGCGGCTCGCGGACCTTGTCCCAGTAATGGGCGCAGGCGAACAGGATAAAGGCGTGGGTGTAGAGGTCTTTGCCGGTGTCCAGCGGCGCGCCTTGGGGGTCGATGCTGTAGAACCAGCCGCCGTGTTCGGCATCGTGGAAATGCCGTTGCAACGAGCGGAACAGGGCACCGGCCCGCTCCTCGGCCTGGGGGACTTCGCCAATCAGGCTGGCGAACACATACAACTGTCGCGCACAGGCCATGGCGCGGTAGCGCTGGGGCGGCAGCGGCGCATGTCCGGCATCCAGGGATTCATAGGGCAGCGCCAGTTCGGCGTTCCAACCCGGGCCTTGCCACATTGGCACGATCACGTCGTGAAAATGCTGACGCACTGTTGCGAACAGGGCGATCAATTCAGGCTGGGGGGCGGGGCGGGAAGCATCAGGCATCGGCGGAGGTCGTCACGGCTGGGGGCGATTGCGCGACATGGTAGCAGAGTGACCGACTCCAGAGAGATGGCGCTTGCAAGTCCGTCATCGCGAGCAAGCTCGCTCCCACAGGGGCTGGTACACACCGATCCCGAACAGACTGTGGGAGCGAGCTTGCTCGCGATGGCGGCCAGGCAGGCGCTAAAGATTCAGCTGGCCAACAACCACACCCCAGCTCCCGCCGAAGCCGCCCCGGCCAACCTGACCAACGGGGCCGCCGCTTGCGGCAACACCCGCACCAGCGCAAAACCTGCGCCATGCAGCGCCGCCGTGGCCGCGACGAAGCCTGCCGCGTAGGCCCACGGGCTCGACATGTCCGGCAGTTCCAAGCCATGGGCCACGCCATGGAACAGTGCAAACAGGGCGGTTGCACCGACCGCCAGGCTCAACGGCGGACGCACCGCCAGTGCCACCGCCAGGCCCAGGGCGAGCACCGAGGCGGCGATCCCGCTTTCCAGCGCCGGCAGGTCCAGGCCTTCAAAGCCCAGCAGGCCGCCAAGCAGCATCGTACCGACGAAGGTGCACGGCAGTGCCCAGCGCGCGGCGCCTTGTTGTTGCGCAGCCCACAAACCCACCGCCAGCATCGCCAGCAAGTGGTCGAGCCCGCCGATGGGGTGGCCGAGGCCGGCGATCAGGCCATTGTCGCCGTGGCCGGGATGGGCGAAGGCCAGGGCCGGGGTCAGCAGCAGGGCGAGGGCGCCGAGAATGCGTTTGAACGTCATGGGTAAGCTTCCTTGTTGTCAGTCGAAAAATCAGGCGGCGCTCAGCAAACCCTGGCGCTCGATGAAGGCGATGATGTCGTCCAGGCCTTGGCCGGTCTTCTGGTTGCTGAACACGAAAGGCTTGCCGTTGCGCATCCGCCGGGTGTCGCTGTCCATCATCTCCAGGGATGCGCCCACCAGCGGGGCCAGGTCGATTTTGTTGATGACCAGCAGGTCGGATTTGCAGATGCCCGGCCCGCCCTTGCGTGGCAGCTTGTCGCCGGCCGAGACGTCGATCACATAGATCGTCAGGTCCGACAGCTCGGGGCTGAAGGTCGCCGACAGGTTGTCGCCGCCCGATTCCACCAGGATCAGGTCCAGGCCCGGGAAGCGCCGGTTCAACTGGTCCACCGCTTCAAGGTTGATCGACGCATCTTCGCGAATCGCCGTGTGCGGGCAGCCGCCGGTTTCCACGCCGATGATCCGCTCCGGCGCCAGGGCTTCGTTGCGCACCAGGAAGTCGGCGTCTTCGCGGGTGTAGATGTCATTGGTGACCACCGCCAGGTTGTAGCGTTCACGTAGAGCCAGGCACAGGGCCAGGGTCAGGGCGGTCTTGCCGGAGCCCACCGGGCCGCCGATACCGACGCGCAGAGGTTGTGTATTCATGTGTGTCTCCTAGGAACGGAACAGGCGGCTGTACTGGCGCTCATGGGCCATGCACGCCAGGGACAGGCCAAACGCGGCGCTGCCGTAATGATCGGGGTCGATGTTCGAGGCGTCGTGCTGGGCCTGTTGCAACAGCGGCAGCAGTTCGCTGGTCAGGCGCTGGGCCGCTTGCTGGCCCAGGGGCAGGGTTTTCATCAGCACCGCCAGTTGGTTCTCCAGCCAACTCCACAGCCAGGCGGCGAGGGCGTCCTGGGGGGCTATCTGCCAGGCGCGGGCGGCCAGGGCCCAGCCCAGCGCCAGGTGCGGCTCGCTGCGCTGTTCGAGAAAGCCTCGCGCGGCGTGGTCGAGTTCCGGCAGGCCTGCGAGTAATTGCTGCAGCGAGTAGCCCATCTGCCGGCTCTCCTGATACAGCTCGCGGGTTTCCCGGCTGGCGCGGTGCTCTTCGCAACGTCGCAGCAGCGCGTCCCAGTCGTCAGCGGCGGCTGCGGTGCAGTGCGCCAGCAGCAAGGGCGCTTCGAAGCGTGCCAGGTTCAGCAGCAATTGATCGCTGATCCAGCGCCGCGCGTCGTCGGGGTTTTTCACCTGGCCGTTGTCCACCGCCATCTCCAGCCCCTGGGAATAGCTGTAGCCGCCAATCGGCAGCTGCGGGCTGGCCAGACGCAGCAGCGCCCAGGCCGGGTTCATGTGCGCACGCCAAACTGATGCAGGCGCGGCGCGTAGTTGAAGTCTTCGTCGCCGTGCCGGGAATGATGATGGCCGCCGCCATAGGCACCGTGTTCTGGCTGGAACGGGGCTTCGATGGATTCGACACTGGCGCCCAGTTGCTCGAGCATCGCCTTGAGCACATAGTCGTCCAGCAGGCGCAGCCAGCCATCGCCCACTTGCAGGGCCACGTGGCGATTGCCCAGGTGATAGGCGGCGCGGGTCAGTTCGAAGGCGTTGGCGCAGGTGACGTGCAGCAATTGTTCGGCGCGGGCGCGGACGCGCACGATGCGCCCGTCTTCGGCCTGCAGGCATTCGCCGTCGTACAGCGGCGGCTGGCCTCGTTCCAGGAACAACCCCACGTCTTCACCTTCGGCACTGAAACAGCGCAGGCGGCTTTTGCTGCGGGCGTCGAAGGTCAGCTGCAGCTCGGCGTCCCAGCGCGGTTGAGTGTCGATTCTGCGGTGGATCACCAGCATCGGAGTGCTTCCAGCAATGAACGGTGTTGTGTTTAGAGCAAGGGGCTTGCCAATCGAAGAAGGTGTAGGAAATAGCTGGGATGGCGTTTCAGGATGGGGCGGATTGCGTGCCATATTGGTGCGCGCTTGGATATCGCGCACCATTTTGCGGCGAATGCAAAAAGAACCTGTGGGAGCGAGCTTGCTCGCGATTGCGGTCTGTCAGTGGCATCAATGCTGACTGACCCAACGCTATCGCGAGCAAGCTCGCTCCCACAGTGGGTACATGCGGGGTCTATTCGGTACTGCCCAACCCTTGCCAATGCTTGAGGCCAATGAAGATGAACCGCAGTTGCTGGGTAATCTTCGCCTGGGGCGTGAGGTGTTCGGGGAGGGCTTGGGCCGGTGGGTCGATGATGTCCGGCAGGGTGGCGAACACGCTCTTGACGATGAGGTCGGCCATCACGCCCAGGGCGGCCAGGTCCAGGTGCTGCAACTTGGGCATCAAGGCCAGGTCGGCGGCCAGGTCCGAGCTGATGCCTTCGCGCAATTGGGCGATGGCCTGGCGCACCGGCAGGGAGCCGCCGTATTGCTCGCGGGCCAGGAACAGGAATTGGGATCGGTTGGCTTGCACCACATCGAGAAAGATCCGCACCGACGCATCGATAATGCCGCCCATGACGAACTCGTTGTGGCGTACCAGGCGGATGGTCTCGCGGAAGGTCTGGCCGACTTCGCTGACCAACGCCAGGCCCAGTTGGTCCATGTCCTCGAAGTGCCGGTAGAACCCGGTGGGCACGATGCCTGCCGTCCGGGCGACTTCCCGCAGGCTCAGGCTACCGAAGCCCCGGCCGCACTCCATCAAATGACGGGCTGCGTCCATCAGGGCAATTCGGGTCTGTTGTTTCTGTTCGGCGCGGGGCAGCATCGCAGGGCTGGCTTCTGGTCACGGAAGCGATGCACTCTAGCAAATCGGCTTTGTCGACGTCGAACGGTAGAGAGGGATCGGGCGGGGAAAACGAGGGGGTTGAAAAGTCAAAAGCCCGATTGCAGGAATCGGGCTTTTTTCTGGGCCACCATGGGCTCAGCTCACTGCACTGTTGCGTTCGATCACGCGGTCACCACCGTCAGCTGCCAAGGCTTCGCCCAGTGGAGTGCGGTCGGAACCGTCGGCTGCGAGGGTCTGGCCTTGTGGAGTGCGATCGGAACCGTCAGCTGCGAGGGTCTGGCCTTGTGGGGTGCGGTCGGAACCGTCGGCTGCGAGGGTCTGGCCTTGTGGGGTGCGGTCGGAACCGTCAGCTGCCAGGGTCTGGCCTTGTGGGGTGCGGTCGGAACCGTCAGCTGCGAGGGTCTGGCCTTGTGGGGTGCGGTCGGAACCGTCAGCTGCGAGGGTCTGGCCTTGTGGGGTGCGGTCGGAACCGTCAGCTGCCAGGGTCTGGCCTTGTGGGGTGCGATCGGAACCACCTTCAACCAGACCTTTTTCTTCCAGCCTGTCACGTCCACCTTCAGCGACGGTCTGGCTGTAGACAGAATGGCTGTCCTTGACCTGTGGCGTGGCTTGTTCGGAGGCTGGCAGCGCGAAGGCGGTAGAGGCCAGCAGTGAAAGCGAAAGACTCATCAGTAATTGGCGTTTCATGATCGTTGCTCCTTGGGAGGGCGATAAAGTGGGTACGAGGGCAATGCTACTCTCGATAAGTCGATATAAAAGTTCATAAAGACAATGGTAATAATCAACGGAATTGATTGTTCCGGGCGGAGGCTCTAGACCGGGCGTTTCCGGGGTGCGGTTTTGCACTGTGATGGGTATTTTGTACCCATTTGTGACTCGTAAATGTGCGGGTGCGGTAACAGTTTGTTGGCTGATCGGTCAGGATCCCGGCATTTTTTTGTGCCGTTCATCGGCACCTGTTGGTCGGTTTATCAGTCCAATCTTTCATGACGAACCCACTGCGGGTTCGTATTTTCAACAGCGCCGTGGTTGCGGACGCTGACTTGTCATCAGGAGCCTTGTGCATGACGCGCACTTCGAAAATCCTCGCCTGGAGCTTTGCCAGCCTTGTTGTCCTGCTGGCGGTGCTGGTCCTGGTCATCGCGTTCTTCGACTGGAACCGCATCAAGCCCCCGCTCAATGCGAAGGTTTCCGAGGAGTTGCATCGCCCCTTCGCCATTAACGGCAACCTGGCAGTGGTCTGGCAGCGCGAACTGGGGGAAGGTGGCTGGCGCGCCTGGTTGCCGTGGCCCCATGTGGTGGCCGAAGACTTGAGCCTGGGTAACCCGGACTGGTCGAAAACCCCGCAAATGGTCACGCTCAAGCGTGTCGAGCTACGCGTTTCGCCCTTGGCCTTGCTGGCCCGGCGAGTGGCGATTCCGCGCATCGACCTGACGGAGCCCGATGCCAACCTGCAACGCCTGGCGGACGGTCGCGCCAACTGGACCTTCCAGTTCGACCCGAAGGACCCGGACGCCGAACCGTCCAGCTGGGTGGTGGACATTGGTGCCATCGGCTTCGACAAGGGCCACGTCACTCTGGACGACCAGACGCTCAAGACCCGGCTCGACCTGTTGATCGATCCGTTGGGCAAACCCATTCCGTTCAGCGACATCGTGGGCGACAAGGCCGCCAAAAAAGCCCAGGACCAAGGCGCGACGCCGCAGGACTATGCGTTCGCCTTCAAGGTCAACGGGCAGTATCACGGGCAAAACCTGACCGGCTCCGGCAAGGTCGGTGGCTTGCTGGCGTTGCAGGATGCGTCACGACCCTTTCCGCTCCAGGCCCAGGCGAAGATCGGCGACACTCGCATCGAACTGGCTGGCACCCTCACCGACCCGCTGAACCTCGGGGCCTTGGACTTGCGCCTGAAGCTGGCCGGCAAAAGCCTCGCTCATCTCTACCCACTGACCGGCGTGACCTTGCCGGATTCGCCGCCTTACGCCACCGATGGCCGCCTGATTGCCAAGCTGCATGAGCCGGGTGGGGCGCTGTTCCGCTACGAGGCGTTCAACGGCAAGATCGGCGACAGCGATATCCATGGCGACCTGGCCTATGTCGCCAGCCAGCCGCGGCCGAAACTCAGTGGTGCGCTGGTCTCCAATCAGCTGCTGTTCAGCGACCTGGCGCCGCTGATCGGTGCGGACTCCAATGCCGAGCAAAAGGCCCGGGGCGGCGCCAGCAAACAGCCGACCGACAAGGTCTTGCCCGTCGAAGAGTTTCGCACCGAGCGCTGGAGCGTGATGGACGCCGATGTGGAGTTCACGGGCAAACGCATCGTTCACAGCGAACAATTGCCGTTCAACGACCTTTATACCCACCTGGTGCTCAATGATGGGCAGTTGAGCCTGGAACCCCTGCGCTTCGGCGTGGCCGGTGGCCGCCTCGATGCGCAGATCCGCCTCAACGGGCACACCCAGCCCCTTGAAGGCCAGGCGAAGCTGACGGCGCGGGGGTTCAAGCTCAAGCAGCTGTTCCCGGGGTTTGAACCGATGAAAACCAGTTTCGGCGAATTGAACGGCGACGCCGATATCGCTGGGCGCGGCAATTCGGTGGCGGCACTGCTGGGCACGGCCAATGGCACGCTGAAAATGCTCATCAACGATGGCGCCATCAGTCGGGAATTGATGGAGTTGGCGGGACTGAACGTCGGTAACTACGTGGTGGGAAAAATCTTTGGCGACAAAGAGGTGAAGATCAATTGTGCGGCGGCGGACTTCGATATCAAGACGGGTCTGGCGACCACGCGGCTGTTCGTGTTCGACACGGAGAACGCGATCATCTACATCGACGGCACGGCGAACATGGCGAGCGAACAACTGGACCTGACCATCACTCCCGAGTCCAAGGGCTGGCGTCTGATTTCCCTGCGCTCGCCGTTGTACGTGCGCGGCCCGTTCGCCAAGCCCGCCGCCGGCGTCAAGGCCGTGCCCCTGATGCTGCGCGGTGCCGGGATGGTGGCGTTGGGCGTGATCGCCGCGCCGGCGGCCGGGTTGCTGGCGCTGGTGGCGCCCAGTGGGGGTGAGCCAAACCAGTGCGCGCCGCTGCTGGAGCAGATGAAGGCGGGCAAGGCGCCGGTGACGGTCAAGCCTACCCGGTAGCCCGGTTGTGCGGTGAGGTGGCTGGCCTCATCGCGAGCAAGCTCGCTCCCACAGGGGGCCGCATTCCGTCTGAAGGAATGCGGTCAAAATGTGGGAGCGAGCTTGCTCGCGATTGGGGCTGAAGATTGTTACAGATCGGCCAGGATGTCGGCCATGTCATCGGCATGCTCTTCTTCCTGGGCCAGGATGTCTTCGAAGATGCGCCGGGTGGTCGGGTCTTTTTCGCCGATGTACTGGATGATTTCCCGGTAGCTGTCGATGGCGATCCGTTCGGCCACCAGGTCCTCGTACACCATTTCCTTGAGGGTGTTGCCCGCGACGTACTGGGCGTGGGAATTACGGGTCAACAGGTCGGGGTTGAACTCCGGCTCGCCGCCCAACTGCACGATGCGTTCGGCGAGTTTGTCGGCGTGTTCGGCTTCCTGGTTCGCGTGCTCGAGGAACTCACTGGCCGCCACGCTGGCCTTGAGGCCGGTGGCCATGAAGTAGTGACGCTTGTAGCGCAGCACGCAGACCAGTTCGGTGGCCAGCGCTTCGTTGAGCAGGCGGATGACTTCCTGCCGGTCGGCGCCATAGCCTTCGGTCACTGCGCCGTTCTGCACGTTCTGCCGTGCACGTTCGCGCAGGGTGGTTACATCGGATAAGTGCATGTCGCTCATCTCGTTCTCCTGGGGGCTGATCCGGTTGGAGCGTCACGCTCTGCTGGCGCGATCACTTCTTAGGTGGAGTGAGGAACGAGGCAAAAAGTTTAATGAAATGTGTCAATGCAATTCCCATGGGCAGGCGCAGCCTTCGGCAGTTCCTACGCCTGCGACATCGCAAGCACTGGAGGAAATCCGGACAGCCGCGCTTCCTCTCCCAGCCACTGGAAAAATGCCCGCACCGGCGGATGGCGTTCACGGCCCGGGACGCACAGGGCGCTGTAGCCGGCGCCATCGATCTGGACGTCCGGGCGATAGCCCACCAGCAAGCCGCTGGCGATGCTTTCCGACGCCAGGATATTGCTCGCCAGCACCAGGCCTTGCCCGGCAATCGCCGCTTGCAAGGCGTAATGCTCTTCGTCGTACTCGCGCATGCACGGCTGTCGGGTGAGCCAGGTTTCCCCGGCCTGGGCGCACCAGGCATCCCAACCATGGGCGTACAGTTTGGCGTTGTGCCAGCGCACGCTGATCAGCGTCGGCGGCTGCCGGGCTGCCAGGGCCACTTGTTCAGGCGAGCCGTAGACCCCGAAGCTTTCATCGAGCAGGCACATGCCGTACAGGTTCGGATAGGCCTCCAGGCTGTAGCGCACCACCAGGTCGACGCTGGCGTCCTGGTGCAGGTCGATCACTTCGCAATGGGTGTCCAGGCGCACCTTGATGTTCGGGTGGCGCGCATAAAAGCGCCCCAGGCGAGGCACCAGCCACAGGGCGGCAAACGCAGCGGTGGTGGACAGGGTCAGGTGGGTGCTGCTGCGTTGCGGGCGCAGGGTGTCGACGCTTTGCGCCACCTCCAGCAAGGCCCCGTGCAGGCTGTGGAACAAGCGTTGCCCACCTTCGGTGAGGCGTACCTGGCGTGGCAGGCGGTCGAACAGCATCAGCCCCAGCCAGTTCTCCAGCGCTCGAATCTGGTGGGAGACTGCCGTCGGCGTTACCGATAACTCCGCCGCGGCCGCCTTGAAACTGAGCAGCCGTGCGGCGGACTCGAAGGCGCGCAATGCGTTGAGCGGCAGGTTGGCGAACATTTGAATTCTCCTGGCGTGCAATGGATGAAATTAACTCATCCAGATGAACTAACGCTCATTTGTCTGAAGCCCGTTCTGAGCTTCAAGCTGCAAGGCACAAGCAATGTTTGATTGTAGCCGCAGGAAAGGAGATTCAGATGAGCAATATTCTTGTAGTGCACGGCAGCCCTCGTGGCGAGCGTTCTCATTCCCGGCGCTTGGCCGAGACCTTTGTCTCGGCGTGGCAGGCCGCCCATCCGCAGCCCCACGTGACCCGTCGTGAAGTCGGACGCACGTTGATTGCGCCGGTCAACGAAGCTTTCATCGCCGCGGCGTTCTACCCCGAGCCCCAGGCTCGCCCGTTGATCATGCAAGCGGACCTGGCCCTGAGCGATGCCTTGGTCGAGGAGTTGCAAGCCCATGACCGACTGCTGATCTCAGCGCCCATGCACAACTTCAGCGTGCCCAGCGGCGTGAAGGCCTGGATCGACCAGATCGTGCGCATCGGGCTGACGTTCAACCACCGCCTGGACAACGGCGTGTCGCACTACGAGCCGCTGGTGCTGGGCAAGAAGGCGCTGATCGTGACCAGCCGCGGCGATTTCGGTTTTGGCCCCGGTGGCCCACTGGAGAGCATGAACCACGCCGACACGCTGTTGCGCACCGTGCTGGGGTTTATCGGCATCACCGATGTGACGGTGGTGGCGGCCGAAGGCGAAGAGTCGGCCGAGCGCAGTTTCGCGTTGTCTTGTGCCGAGGCCGAGGAGCGTCTGCTCGCACTGGCGCGCACCTTTTGACGCGGCCCTGCGGGCGCAAACGCCTGCGCCATGGACGCCTGCGCATACTTGAAGTGACACGGGTGTCATAGCCGGGTCATCATCGGTACCGATGCTGAGCCCTTCTTGATCACAAGGATGTCGCCATGTCGCAACGCTGCGCCACTCGTTACCCGCTGGTACTGGTCCCGGGCATGTTCGGGTTCATACGCCTGGTGCTGTATCCGTACTGGTATGGGATCGTCTCGGCGTTGCGTCGCGCAGGGGCCGTGGTGGTGGCGGTGAAGGTTTCGCCGGTGCATTCGTCCGAGGTGCGCGGCGAACAGTTGCTGGCATTGATCGACGACATCCTGCGGCAAACCGGCGCGCAGAAGGTCAACCTGATCGGCCACAGCCAGGGCAGCCTCACCGCCCGTTATGCCGCCGCCAAACGCCCGGACCTGGTGGCGTCGGTCACGTCAGTGGCCGGCCCCAACCATGGCTCCGAACTGGCCGATTATCTGCAGGCCCACTACCCGGCCGACAGTGCCAAGGGGCGTGTGCTCAGTGTCGTGTTGCGCCTGATCAACGCCCTGATGAGCCTGCTGGACACCGGCTATCGCGGGCCGAAGCTGCCAGTGGACATCCACGCCTCCCACGCCTCCCTGACCACCGCCGGGGTGGCGCTGTTCAATCAAGATTATCCACAGGGCCTGCCGGTTACCTGGGGCGGGCACGGGCCGGAAGAGGTCAATGGCGTGCGCTATTACTCGTGGTCCGGCACCTTGCAGCCGGGCAAGACCGATAAAGGGCGCAATCTGTTCGACGGCACCAACCGCACTTGCCGTTTATTTGCCCGCACCTTTGTCAGGGAAGCGGGGCAGTGCGACGGCATGGTCGGACGCTACAGCTCACACTTGGGCACGGTCATCGGCGATGACTATCCGCTGGACCACTTCGACATCGTCAACCAGTCGCTGGGGCTGGTGGGCAAGGGGGCCGAGCCGGTCCGGTTGTTTGTCGAGCATGCGCAGCGGTTGAAGGCGGCCGGGGTGTAGGGTTTCGGATCGAGTTGGTCACTATCGCGAGCAAGCTCGCTCCCACAATGGGCCGAGCGCTGCAAATCCCCTGTGGGAGCGAGCTTGCTCGCGATGGCGATGGGCCAGGCACAGCGGATCCAACAGATGAAGGTGTAACAGGCTTTGTCTACACTGCACCTCATCGCCGTACCCTCGTGCGGCAGCCAGGAGAAACACCATGAAGATGCTGCGTGTGCCTTTGTTGATGATCGGTTTGCTGTTGTGTTCCCAAGGCTTCGCCGCGACGGCGCAGCAGACCAAGATGACCACCTGCAACGCCGACGCCACCGCGAAGGCGCTCAAGGGCGACGAGCGCAAGGCGTTCATGAGCACCTGCCTCAAGGCTGCACCGAGCACCCCGCAGGAACGCATGAAGACCTGTAACGCCACGGCCACCACCCAGGCCCTGAAGGGCGATGCCCGCAAGACGTTCATGAGTGAGTGCCTGAAGAAAAAATAAGGGCTGGGTTTTTCTCCAGCCTGTGAGGGCCTTATCGCGAGCAAGCTCGCTCCCACCATGGACCGGGCACTACAAATCCATGGTGGGGCGAGCTTGCTCGCGATGGGGGCGGCACCGCACTGCAAAAAAACAGCTGAACCCTGTCCAGGATCGGCCGATACAATGTCTAGTGCTGTTGGTGGATCGCTGGCAGACTGCCGATCCTTTCACGCCGTTTTGTCCTGAGGCTGTATGCCAACGTTTTCTCAGCGTCATGTATTGTTGGTGATCAGTTGGGTGATCATTTTTGGTGGGTTGTTGCTGGTGCTGCCACTGCGCCTGTTGCCGAGCCTGCTGGCCGGGTTGTTGGTGTTCGAGCTGGTCAACATGCTCACCCCACAATTGCAGCGCCTGATCGAAGGTCGCCGTGCCCGCTGGCTGGCCGTGGCGTTGCTGGGCACGCTGGTGGTCAGTGTGCTGACGCTGATCTTCGCCGGAGCCATCAGTTTCCTGCTCCATGAGGCCGAAAACCCCGGAGCCTCCCTGGACAAGTTCATGACGGTGGTCGACCGCGCCCGAGGGCAATTGCCGCCATTCATCGACGCCTACCTGCCGGCCAGCGCCGCCGAGTTCCGAGTGGCCATTGGCGACTGGGTGAGCAAGCACCTGAGCGACCTGCAACTGGTGGGCAAGGACGCGGCCCATATGTTCGTGACGTTGCTGATCGGCATGGTACTGGGGGCCATCGTCGCCTTGCAGCGCATCCCCGACCTGACCAAGCGCAAGCCCCTGGCCGCGGCGCTGTTCGATCGCCTGAACCTGCTGGTCAAGGCGTTTCGCAACATCGTCTTCGCCCAGATCAAGATTTCCCTGCTCAACACCTTCTTCACCGGGATTTTCCTGGCGGTGGTGCTGCCGCTGTTCGGGATAAAGCTGCCGCTGACCAAGACCCTGATCGTGATGACCTTCCTGCTGGGGCTGCTGCCGGTCATCGGCAACCTGATGTCCAACACGCTGATCACCATTGTCGGCCTGTCGCTGTCGATCTGGGTCGCCGTGGCGGCGCTGGGTTACCTGATCGTGATCCACAAGCTCGAATACTTCCTCAACGCCCGCATCGTCGGCGGGCAGATCAGCGCTAAGTCCTGGGAGTTGCTCATGGCGATGCTGGTGTTCGAAGCCGCGTTCGGGTTGCCGGGAGTGGTGGCGGGGCCGATTTACTATGCGTATATCAAGAGTGAGCTGAAACAGATCGGGATGGTTTGATCCGGTAGGGATGGCGCCTGATCTGGCGCCATCGCGAGCAAGCTCGCTCCCACAGTTGACCGAGTTCCTTCAGATGGAATGCGATTCAATGTGGGAGCGAGCCTGCTCGCGATGGCCGCGCCTCGGTCTGGGATCAGACCTGCGTTCCGTAGCGCTTCATCGCCTCGATCGCCAGCCCGCTGCCAATGCTGCCGAAGATATTGCCTTCCACATGCCGCGCCTGGGGCAGCATCGCCGAGACGCTGTTGCGCAGCGCCGGGATGCCGCTGGAACCGCCGGTGAAGAACACCGTGTCGACCTGATCGACCCGCACCTCGGCATCGCCCAGCAACTGCGTGACGCTGCCGCGCACCCGCTCCAGCAAGCCGTCGATGGCCGACTCGAACAGCGCCCGGCTCAGTTCCACGCTCAGGCCCGGCTCGATCCGGTCCAGGAGCAAATGACGCTGGTCGGTGTGGGTCAGCTCGATCTTGGTTTCTTCCACTTCCATCGCCAGCCAATGCCCGGCGCGTTGTTCGATCAGCTTGAACAGGCGGTCGATGCCGCCGGTGTCTTCGATGTCGTAGCGCATGCTGCCCAGGGCCAGGGTGGACTTTTGCGAGTACACCGCGTTGATGGTGTGCCAGGTCGCCAGGTTCATGTGATGGCTGGTGGGCATGTAGGCGCCGCTTTTCATACGGCTGCCGTAGCCGAACAGCGGCATCAGGCCGGCCAGGGAGAGTTGCTTGTCGAAATCGGTCCCGCCGATGTGCACGCCACCGGTGGCGAGGATGTCGGCGTGGCGGTTGTCGTGGGTACGGCGCTCGGGGGAGAGGCGCACCAGAGAGAAGTCCGAAGTACCGCCGCCGATGTCGACGATCAGCACCAGCTCTTCTTTCTCGATGGTCGATTCATAATCGAAGGCCGCCGCGATGGGCTCGTACTGGAACGAAACCTCCTTGAAGCCGATGGCGCGGGCGACGTCCACCAGGGTGTTTTCCGCTTCCTGGTCGGCCATTTCATCGTCGTCGACGAAAAACACCGGGCGCCCCAGTACCACTTCTTCGAATTCCCGACCGGCGGTGGCTTCGGCGCGTTTCTTCAACTGGCCGATGAACAACCCCAGCAGATCCTTGAAGGGCATGGCCGTGCCCAACACGCTGGTATCGTGCTTGATCAGCTTGGAGCCCAGCAGGCTCTTGAGCGAGCGCATCAGCCGGCCTTCGTAGCCTTCCAGGTATTCGTGCAGGGCCAGGCGGCCATACACCGGGCGGCGTTCCTCGAGATTGAAAAAGACCACCGAAGGCAGGGTGATCTTATCGTCCTCCAGCGCGATCAACGTTTCCATGCCGGGGCGCAGCCAGCCGACGGTGGAGTTGGACGTGCCAAAATCGATGCCGCAGGCACGGGCCGGGGATGCGTTTTTCATGTCTTTCGGGTTCCAGTTGAAAAAACGGCCGCGCAGTGTATGTCAGTGGGGCGCGGATTCGAAGGCCGGTTATCTGCTAATTCTCGACCGCAGGCCTTGAAAGACTCTCTTATACCCCCAAACTTGCTGGCATGAGCCTGGTAGCGCAAGGCGGGTACAAGAACCGTCGCCAGCTGCCGATAAACTTCTGACGTGCCGCCCGGTCCCAATCTTGAGGTCGGTCAACCCGCTGTCCGGTCATCCGGGCATGCTGTGCGTGGCGGTGCGACATCGATAACGGATGGTGATGCTTAGATGGACTTCAAAGACTATTACAAGATCCTGGGTGTCGAGCCCACGGCGGACGACAGTACGATCAAGGCTGCCTACCGCAAGCTGGCGCGCAAGTACCACCCGGATGTAAGCAAGGAAAAAGACGCCGAGACCAAGTTCAAGGACGTCTCGGAGGCCTATGAAGCGCTGAAAAGTGCCGACAAGCGCGCCGAATACGACGACCTGCGCCGCTACGGCCAGCACGGCCAGCCGTTCCAGGGCCCGCCGGGTTGGCAGAGCCGTGGCGGTTTTGGCGGTGGCCAGGACGCTGGCGACTTCTCGGACTTCTTCAGTTCGATCTTCGGTAACCGTGGGTCGGGTTTCGGTGGCGGACAGTCAGGTCGCAGCGCCGGCCGTCGAGGGCAAGACGTGGAAATGGAATTACCGATTTTCCTGGAAGAAACCCTGTCGAACGAGTCGAAGAAGGTCACGTTCCAGGTGCCGCAATACAACGCGGCCGGCCAACACGTGAGCAACACCAGCAAGAGCCTGAACGTGAAGATCCCGCTGGGCGTGACCGACGGCGAACGCATCCGCCTCAAGGGCCAGGGCGCGCCGGGTGTCGGTGGCGGTGCCAACGGCGACTTGTACCTGACCATTCGTTTCGCCCCGCACCCCAAGTTCGACGTCGAAGGCCAGGACCTGATCATCACCTTGCCCCTGGCCCCGTGGGAATTGGCGCTGGGCACCGAAGTGGCGGTGCCGACCCTCACCGGCAAGATCAATCTCAAGGTCCCGGCCGGCAGCCAGAACGGCCAGCGCATGCGCGCCAAGGGCCACGGCCTGCGCAACAAGGCCGGCGAGCGCGGCTACCTGTTCGTGCAGCTCAAGGCCGTGATGCCCAAGGCCAGCGACGAAGCGGTCAAGGCACTGTGGGCCGAACTGGCGAAGAAAGCGGCGTTCGATCCGCGGGAGAATTTCTGACAGCGGCCGGTCTCTGTTGGTAGGAGCGTAGGAGCTGACGAGTGAAACGAGGCTGCGATCTCTTGATCTTTCGCTCTAGACTCAATGTGGGGTGGAAAGATCGCAGCCTCGTTTCACTCGTCAGCTCCTACGTTCTTGCACCCCTACACAGTTAAGGCATTGGGAGAAGCAGACCATGAACAACCCGATCATTGAACTGACCCTGACGGAATTCTGCGAGGCTGCCGCGTTGGCCGACGTCCATGTGATCGAGATCGTCGCCCACGGCATCCTCGAACCCCACGGCGCGGCTCCTGCGGATTGGCGTTTTACCGACTATGAACTGGTCCTGGCCCGTCGTGCGGCCAAATTGCGCCGCGAGCTGGACCTGGAATGGGAAGGCGTCGCCCTGGCGCTGGACCTGCTGGAGGAAGTCCAGCAACTGCGTGCCGAGAATCGTCGGCTGCGCCAGCAATTGGGCCGTTGGGTGGAATGACCGTGGCGGTTCGTATCCGTCATGTCTTGTCGAAAAAGCAATAAATAGTTACCGCACGCCTCGGCGGCACGCTGGTTAGGCTCGGGTTTTCCATCGTCAAGGATGACCCGATATGCCAGGCTTCACCCCCCGTCTCGCCACTCCCCAAGGCGAGCATTTCGACCTGCTCAAAGCCCGCATTCCCGGCTGGTACAGCGGGGCCATCGTGCAACGCCAGCAGGAACTGAGCGACCATGAACTGACGCTTCCGGACTGGTACGCGAAAGCCTCCCCCGACCTCTGGAACAGCCTCAAGGACAGTCATTCCCGCTACCGCGAGCGCCTGAACCAGGTCGACAACCGGCTGGGCAATATCCAGGACATCCGCGCCTTTGCCGAACCCTTGCTTGAGCAGGCGCTCCTGGATGAGTTCAACCTCACGCTGAACGTCAACGAGGTGTATTTCGTCCGCCAGTACGGGCGCAGGACCCGCGATGATTTTTTTGGGGCGCTGGTCCTGGACAGCGAGGGCGGCCACTTCGATCGCTACGAATATCGTGGCACGTCATTGCTGGAGGCGGCGCTGGCCAATTTCGCGCCAGAGGAAGCGCGCAAGCCCGCCTGTGCCGATTGCAGCCTCATTACCACGGTGCGTCCGTTCCAGGGCGGCGCAGTGGTGCCTTCCGTCGACGCCGTTCGCGCAGGTGCGTTGCCGATTGCCCCAGAAGCCTTCGCCCAGTTGTGTCGCACCCTGGACCTGGGGCGCCAGTATCAGGAACACATCAACGCTGTCCTGCGGCTCGACGACAGCAAGACATACAACCCGCTGGATCATTCACTGGAGGAGCATCACCGGCAGGGCCTGGCGCTGAACATCGAGATCGCCCGGGCCAAGGCCGACATCAGCCCGGCGGTCTACGCGATGTTGCAGCGGGTGATCGACGGTGCCAGCGACGTCACCCTCGATGGCCAGGCCGTGACTTTCACTTCCCTGAAAGTGTTCGACATCGACCTGGTCGGCCCGCTGTTGATCGGCCCCGACCTCGAAAGCAGTCGCCGGGTGGTGCCGGTCGTGGCCTACCTTCCGGGTGATCCCGAGCATCCCCTGAAAGCCTATGCCTCCAGCGCCGACTTCATGGTCGAACTGCGGCGACGCCTGCACGGTAGCACCTACCGCCGCTTCTTCAGCCGTTTCGTGCCGCTGCGTCAGCAAGGGGTGTTTTTCCGCCAGTTCAAGCACTTCTATCAAACCTCCCCGACGGCCGATGACCAGGCCGATTACCCACTCAAATCGTCGTTGCGCAACCTGCCCATGGCCACGGCGCCGATTACCGGCGACCTGTGGGGCTCGCTACGCCTGCGGCAGATCGAGAAGATCCAGGCTGACGCCCGCGCGGTGGCGGTGCCTACCGGTGATGAAGACCAGAAAGCCCGCCTGGCGCGCCTGGACAGTTACCTGGACGCGGTGGTCGACGTGTTCAACCTGGCGGCGTTCGTCGTGCCAGGATTGGGGCCGCTGATGTTGACGGTCGGGGCGGTGCAGATGTTCAACGAGGCCTTCGAGGGCATCGAAGCGTTCGAACGTGGCGAGACCCGGGAAATGTGGGCGCATTTTTCCAGCGTGGCCCTCAACACGGCCTTCGTCGCCACCGGTGCGGCGGTGCTGCCGCACATTCGATGGTCGGGCGCGGTGGATCAGCTGGAGCCGGTGCAATTGGCCAACGGCGAATCGCGCCTGTGGCGTCCCGACCTGAGCGTTTATCAAAGTGAGCTGGCGCCTCCCCCGGCGTCGAGTCCGGATACCCAGGGCCTGTATCGGGTCGGCGACCGGCAGGTTCTGCCGCTGGGTGACCGATATTATGAAGTGCAACAGGACCCGCAGACTCTTCGCTATCGCATTCGTCATCCTTCCCGTCCGCAGGCCTACCAGCCCGAACTGACGGGCAACGGCAACGGTGCCTGGCACCATGAACTGGAACAACCGCGCAGCTGGGAAGGCCCGACGCTGATGAGGCGCCTGGGCCACGGCGTCAAGGACTTCAGCGATGCTGAACTGGAGCGGATCCGCCTCGCCAGCGCGACCCCGCAGGACGTGCTGCGACGGGTGCATGTCGAGGGCGAGCCGGTGCCGGCGTTGCTGGCCGACACCCTGGATCGCTTCGACCTCTGCCGACAACTCGACACGTTCATCGGGCAACTGCAAAGCGAGGAACCGCTGGGCCATGACTTGGCCGAGCCGATGTTGCACCTGCTGAGCCAATACGGCCCGTGGCCAAGAGGGCTGA
Organism: Pseudomonas sp. NFACC13-1; assembly: GCF_900104425.1. Classification (NCBI taxonomy): domain Bacteria; kingdom Pseudomonadati; phylum Pseudomonadota; class Gammaproteobacteria; order Pseudomonadales; family Pseudomonadaceae; genus Pseudomonas; species Pseudomonas sp. NFACC13-1. Next base: position 91,407 of record NZ_FMXV01000014.1, read on the forward strand.
AGCTGAAGGTCGTCGACGGCGCCGGGCGGACGCGCTGGGAATACGTCCGGCCCTCGGAAGGCGAGACCCCGTTCCGTGAAGCCAGCCTTACCGAGGCCAAGGTCCGCACATCTTCGCTGTTGAAAAACCTGATCGCAGCGGTGGATGCCGCAGGCGCCGACCTGTTGGCCACGGCGAGCCCGCCGATTGCGAAAACCAACATGGATGCTCGCGTCCGGCACCTGCGCCAGGCACTCGCCGAAGCGGCGGTAAATGAAAAGGTGCAGTTGCTCAACGATTACTACGCCATGGGTGAGACGAGAGGTGACCCCCATGTCACGCTGATCAAGTCCCGTTTCCCCTCGGTTCCGGCAAAGGCGATCGAACAGATCATCACCCTGGCCGGTAGCGAAGAGTTGCAGCAAATGGCCGCCTGGGATTTCGATGAGGCCAGCCAGACCAAACCCATCCCGCTGCGCATCGCCGAAGAGTTGCGCCATTATCAGCGCGTGGTGCGTTTGAACCGAGCCTACGAGGGCCTGTATCAGGACGCCTTGGCCACGGCGGACACGCCTCGATTGGTGTTGGCGACCCTGGAAACCTTGCCTGGCTGGAGCGACACGGTGCGCATCGAATTGCGCGAGGCCGATGTGTCCGGCGCCTTGATCGACAGCATCGGGCCGCAGAATGCGCCGCAGACCAAGGTCGTGGTCAAGGACGATGATGTCTACCAGGCCTTTGACGACAGCGGCAATGAGTTGAGCCATTGGGGCAGTGTCTTCGATGCCTTGCAGCATGCCCTGCCGGATGCCGAACGCCGGGCCATGGCTCGGCCCTCGATCCATCACGGCGACCGGTTGAGAGAGGCCATCGGCGCTTCGCCAGTGGACCGGGATGTGCTGGCGAGCCGCTTGAAGATGCCCGCGCTCAAGCCCGCCTTCCAATCACCGATGCGCCTGGCTTCGGGCAAAGTCGGCTACCCCTTGGGTGGACTGCGGGATTGGTTGCGCCTGGGCCGGTCGCCGGAGAGCCGGGTGCAGGAGTTGTACCCGGGCTACACGGCGGAGCAGACCGAGGCGCTGTTGCGATCGCTGGGCAATGGCGCGGTGAGGGAACTCAAGCGACGTAAAGTCGAGTTGAAAATGCTACGCCGGGATCTGGACCGCTGGGTCGCTACCTTTGGATGGCGTTACGAGGGTAATCACCGTCGGCAAGTACCGACGGGGGTCAGAGAGATCGCGGCCGAACACATCGAGCGCTGCTGGCGGCGTCAGACCCGGGTCGTTGCAGGGGCCGATGGTCGCAGGCTCGGGTATGAGCTTGATTTGAGCGGATTGAACATCGGCGCATTGCCGGAGCTGACGGCCGACTTCAGCCATGTGGGTGTGCTCATGATGTCTGACATGGGCTTGACGCTGGACTACTGCGAGAGCTTCCTCAGCGCGTTCTCCTCCCTCAAGCGCTTGGAAATGTCCAGGAACAGGCTGATGGATATTCCCGGAACCCTGGAGGGGATGCGAAATCTGGAGACGCTTCGGCTGGCGAATAACCAGATCGGCCTGACACGTCGTAGCGTTGAAATCCTGCAAAGCCTTGGCCGGCTGAAAAACCTCGACCTGGATAATAACTTGCTGGAGCGCCTGCCGGACTTCAGCAGGTTACCTGACCTGGAACGATTGCACCTGAAGAACACCGGGATCACTGCCTGGCCCACCGGCCTGCGCGACCAACCGCTGGAGCTGATCGACTTGCGCGACAACGGCTTGACCCAGGTACCGGATCACCTGCTCGACCCGCCCGCCGAGCGTGCCCATGCCACGGCACGTCTGAATCGCGTGACGTTGTTGCAGGGCAACCCGTTGAGCGAGGGGGTCCAACAGCGCATGCGTGATCATTGGGCGACGGTCTTGCAGACGCGTCCCGAATGGGCCGTCCTGCGTTTGCCCGAGGCGTTTGGGTTTTCAGCGCCGGTCGGGCCGTCGAACATGCAGCAATGGCTGCGCGACCTGCCTGCGGGCCAACTGGCGGACAAAAGAGCCTTGTGGCAAAGCCTGGCGGACGAGCAGCACTCGGGAGAGTTTTTTGAATTGCTGCATCGGTTGGCTAACTCCTACCAGGGGCTGGAAGATTATCCGGACCTCCAGGCCCGCGTCTGGCAGATGCTCGGGGCGATGGGCAACGCCACCGACTTGCGTCATGAGCTGTTCGACCTGGCCGGCCGACCGGCCTGTGAAGATCGCGCAGCCTTGTCCTTCAGCTACCTGGAAATCCGCTTGATGATCTACAACGCCAGGGCCTTGGCGGTTGGAAAGGATGAGGCGGCAACGCTGGTCCAGTTGGCCAAGGGGCTGTTTCGCCTCGATGAGGTAGAGCGTATTGCCCTGAAGGATATCCAGCGGCGCCGTGATGCGATCAATGCCCGCACCGACCTGACCAACGATGAAAAGCGCGAAAACCTGGCGCTGATAGAAGAAGTCGAGGTCCGCCTGGCTTACCGTGTGGGGCTCAAGGATCGATTGGGGCTACCGGGCCAGCCCGCGGGCGGGGTTTTTCTCAGGCTGGGAGATGTCACCCCTGGAATGCTCGATGCCGCTGCCAATGAGGTGCTGGCGCTGGACGATTCCCCCCAGCAGTTTCAGTCGCTGGTGGGCCGGGATTTCTGGATCGATTATTTGAAGCAGGCCCATGGGGCCTCCTTCCAGGCGCTGAACGACACCCTTATCGCCAACCAGATCGAGCTGGATGAAGCGAAGGCGGCCGGGACCCTGGAGGAAGCCGACTACATCAGCCAGTCCGAGGCGTTGGGCCTGCAACACAAGATCAAGGAAGCGGAGCTGGTCCAGTCGTTGACGCGAACCGAGCTGGAGCAGTTGCCAGGCAGTACCGACCTGTAGGCTGATCCTTTCAGGCAATGAAAACCGTGGCGAGTACGCGTGCTCTCGCTGGACCGTAGGAGCTGTCGAGCGCAGCGAGGCTGCGATCTTTCCAAAAACGCTTGAGTCCCAAGCGAAAGATCAAAAGATCGCAGCCTTTGGCAGCGCCCTCGCCACAGGAACTGCGCCGGTTCAAAACAGGAAATAACGCTGCGCCATCGGCAGCACTTCAGCCGGTTCGCACCACAGCAACACGCCGTCGGCCTTGACCTGGTAAGTCTGCGGATCGACGTCGATGCTCGGCAGGTAGTCGTTGTGGATCAGGTCGGTCTTCTGCACGTCGCGGCAGCCTTTGACCACGGCGATTCTTTTCTTCAGCCCCAGTTGTTCCGGCAACCCGGCCTCGGCGGCGGCCTGGCTGATGAAGGTCAGGCTGGTGGCATGCCGTGAGCCGCCGTAGCTGGCGAACATCGGTCGGTAGTGCACCGGCTGTGGTGTCGGGATCGAGGCGTTGGCGTCACCCATCAGGCTGGCGGCAATCGCTCCACCCTTGAGGATCAGCGTCGGCTTGACGCCGAAGAACGCCGGGCGCCACAGCACCAGGTCGGCCCACTTGCCCACTTCGATGGAGCCCACTTCATGGCTGATGCCATGGGTGATCGCCGGGTTGATGGTGTACTTGGCGATGTAGCGCTTGATGCGGAAATTGTCGTTGCCTTCGCCGTCGCCGGGCAGGGCGCCGCGTTGCTTTTTCATCTTGTCGGCGGTCTGCCAGGTGCGCGTGATGACTTCGCCGACGCGGCCCATGGCCTGGCTGTCGGAGCTGATCATCGAGAAGGCGCCGAGGTCGTGGAGAATGTCTTCGGCGGCGATGGTCTCGCGGCGGATGCGGCTTTCGGCGAAGGCCACGTCTTCGGCAATGCTCGGGTCCAGGTGATGGCAGACCATCAACATGTCCAGGTGCTCGTCGATGGTATTGCGGGTGAACGGCCGGGTCGGGTTGGTGGAACTGGGCAATACGTTGGGGAAACCGCAGGCCTTGATGATGTCCGGCGCATGCCCGCCACCGGCACCTTCGGTGTGGTAGGTGTGGATGGTGCGGCCCTTGAACGCGGCAAGGGTGGTTTCCACGAAGCCCGACTCGTTGAGGGTGTCGGTGTGGATCGCCACCTGCACATCGTACTGGTCGGCCACGCTCAGGCAATTGTCGATGGCCGCGGGCGTGGTGCCCCAGTCTTCGTGCAGCTTCAGGCCGATGGCACCGGCCTTGACCTGCTCGATCAACGGTTCCGGCAGGCTGGCGTTGCCCTTGCCGGTGAAGCCGATGTTCATCGGGAAGGCATCGGCGGCCTGGAGCATGCGCGCCAGGTGCCACGGCCCGGAGGTGCACGTGGTGGCGTTGGTCCCGGTGGCCGGGCCCGTGCCACCGCCGATCATGGTGGTGACGCCGCTCATCAGCGCTTCTTCGATCTGCTGGGGGCAGATGAAGTGGATGTGGGTGTCGATCCCGCCGGCGGTGAGGATCATGCCTTCGCCGGCGATCACTTCGGTGCTGGCGCCGATGGCGATGGTCACGTCGGGCTGGATGTCCGGGTTGCCGGCCTTGCCGATGGCGGCGATGCGCCCGTCCTTGAGGCCGACATCGGCCTTGACGATGCCCCAGTGGTCGATGATCAGCGCGTTGGTGATCAAGGTGTCGACGACCTCGGCGGCCAACAGTTGGCTCTGGCCCATGCCGTCGCGAATCACCTTGCCGCCGCCGAATTTCACTTCTTCGCCGTAGGTGGTGAAGTCTTTTTCCACTTCGATCCACAACTCGGTGTCGGCCAGGCGGACCTTGTCGCCGACGGTGGGGCCGAACATGTCGGCGTAGGCTTGTCTCGAAATTTTCATGTGCTTGCCTTGGAATTCAATTGAATGTTGAAACCGTTCGCTGCGCTCACTCATCGCGAGCAAGCTCGCTCCCACATTTGATCGCGTTTCCCTGTGGGAGCGAGCTTGCTCGCGATGAGGCCAGTGCAGGCACCCTATGACTTACAGGTCGCCCATGACCCGCCCGGCAAACCCGAACACCCGGCGATGCCCGGCCAGGTCCACCAGCTCCACCTCGCGGCTCTGGCCCGGTTCGAAACGCACCGCGGTGCCGGCCGGGATGTTCAGGCGCATGCCACGGCTGGCGGCGCGGTCGAAGGTCAAGGCGTCGTTGGTCTCGAAAAAGTGATAGTGCGAGCCGACCTGGATCGGTCGGTCGCCGCTGTTGGCGACGTTCAGCGTGAGCGTGCGGCGACCGACGTTGAGTTCGATGTCGCCGGGCTGGACCTGGTATTGCCCTGGAATCATTGCGGTTGCCCCAAAATCTTGTAGTAAATGGCGGTCGGGGTGTAGGTCCCGTCCGGGCTCTGGCAGTAGTCGGGCAGTTCACCGACGCGGGTGTAGCCCATGGCGCGGTAGAACGCCTCGGCCTCGGAACCGGCCTCGGTGTCGAGGTACAACAGGCCACGTTTGTGCTGGCGGGCGCCAAGTTCCAGGGCGCTCATCAATTGCTGGCCCAGCCCGCGGCGGCGAGCCTCACCGCGGACCAGCAGCTTCTGCACTTCGGCGCGGTTGAGGCCGTTGGGCTTCTGGCACAGGGCGAGCTGGACGCTGGCCTGTACCTGTTCATCCTTGACCACCACCCACAGCAGCAGGTGGCCCTGATTGAGGCTGGCCTGGACCTCGTCGAAATAGGCGCGGGCCTGGACGGCATCGAGATCGGCCATGAACCCCACGCTGGCTCCGTAGCCGACGGCGTCGAGCAACAGATCGATCAGGCCCTGGCGATAATGCGCAAAGCTCTCGGCGTGGACCCGACGCAACTGGGCGGCGTTCATTGGCTTTTCACTCCTTGTTGATGGCAGGCGGTAGCGCCCCGGGGTTGAGGTTCAACTGCATGAAGGTCAGGTCCAGCCAGCGGCCGAACTTGGTCCCCACCTCGGGCATCTGCCCGGTGATCACGAAACCGGCCCGCTCGTGCAGGCGAATCGAGGCCACGTTGCCACTTTCGATGGCCGCGACCATGACGTGTTTATCGCAGGCCCTGGCACGTTCGATCAGCGCGGCCATCAACAGCGGGCCAAGGCCATTGCCGCGTTGATCGCTGCGCACATACACCGAATGCTCCACGGTGTGGCGGAAACCGTCGAACGGCCGCCAGTCGCCGAACGAAGCGTAGCCCAGCACGTTGTCTTCGGCGTCGACGGCCACCAGTACCGGATAGCCCTGGGTCTGCCGGGCGCTGAACCAGGCCTGGCGATTGCCCAGGTCCACGGCTTGTTCGTTCCAGATCGCCGTGGTGTGGAGGACGGCGTCGTTGTAGATCTCGCGGATCGCCGGCAGGTCTGTGGCATGGGCGTCTCGAACATGGGCAGTCATGGCGTGGCCTCAGGCGATGGGTTGGTGGACGGTGACCAGTTTGGTGCCGTCGGGAAACGTCGCTTCGACCTGGATCTCCGGGATCATTTCCGGGATGCCTTCCATCACCTGCTCGCGGCTCAACAGCGTGGTGCCGTAGTACATCAGCTCGGCGACGGTCTGGCCGTCACGGGCGCCTTCCAGCAGCGCGGCGGAAATGTAGGCCATGGCCTCCGGGTAGTTGAGCTTCAGGCCCCGGGCCAACCGTCGTTCGGCGACGAGGCCGGCGGTGAAGATCAGCAGCTTGTCTTTTTCGCGTGGGGTCAGGTCCATGTGCAATCCATAAGGGCAGATAAAAAAATTCGCTGTAAACCCATTCCACTGTGGGAGCGAGCTTGCTCGCGATAGCTATCGAACATTCAACATCACCGTTGGCTGGTACACCGCCATCGCGAGCAAGCTCGCTCCCACAGGAAAGCCAATTCAGGTGCTCCAGATTCTCGGTGGTACGGCCTCTCTTCCAAGCAATGCAGGCCTGAGCAAGCGCCACAATTCAATCAACCACCCCCGCGCCAGCAATGCCTCGCTCGCCAGGCAGCGGGCCACGACCAGGCCGGGCAATTGGGTCAGGTCGCCGCGCACGGCATGGCCCAGGGATCGGCAGTGTTCCAGCAACTCGCTGTCGATCTCGCCGGTCACCAGCAACGTGGCGAACACCGGATCGCCGCCCAGCCCGATGGGCGAGTCCAGCAGCCCATCACCGCCCACAATGCGCTGGCGCTCATGCCACAGCAACTGGCCGTCGCGGCGGATGTCCAGTCGCGATTGAAAGTGCCCCAGGTCGAACCGCTCGCCGCTGGCCGGTCGGCCGAGGGCGACCATGTCCCAGTAGAGCAGGCCTGCGTCGCCCTGCAGGTCGATACTCGTGCCGAGTTCGGCCTGGGCCGCGCTGAAGACGATGGTTTCCTGGGGCAGCCATTCCAGGGTCGCGCCGGGGGCCACGCTCAGGCTCAACTGTTGGTACGCCGGGCCGGCAGCGCGGTACCACTTGGCCGCGCCGGGGCTGGTCAGTTGCGCCCAGGCGCCAGGGCCGACATGGGCCGAGATATCCAGCCGGTCACCGCCGGCAATCCCACCGGGCGGGTGGACGATGATGTGCTGGCACACCTCGGGACCTTCGGCGTACAAGTGCTTCTGCACCCGCAGCGGACCTTTGTGGCGGCGCTGTACCGGGCGTGTGCACTCGCCGAAGCGGGCGTAGCCCAATTCCAGCTCGGCGTGCCAGCTGGGGGTGAACAGGGCCGAAGGCGCCAATGAACAGACAGGTAGATTCATGATTTCTGATTATCGTCAGGACGCTACAGACTAGATCGTAACCAGTCCACGCACACCCTCGGCTTCCATATTTTCTCCGCGCCCCTGCTGCACGATCTCGCCCCGGGACATCACCAGGTACTGATCGGCCAGCTCGGCGGCGAAGTCGTAGAACTGCTCCACCAGCAAAATCGCCATGTCGCCCCGGGCCGCCAGCTTCTTGATCACCATGCCGATCTCCTTGATCACCGAGGGCTGGATGCCTTCGGTAGGCTCGTCGAGAATCAGCAGGCGCGGGCGACTGGCCAGGGCCCGGCCAATGGCGAGCTGCTGTTGCTGGCCGCCGGACAGGTCACCGCCACGGCGTTGTTTCATCTGCAGCAGCACCGGGAACAATTCGTAGATGAATGCCGGCACTTCCTTGGCTTCGGCGCCGGGAAAGCGCGACAGGCCCATCAGCAGGTTTTCTTCCACCGTCAGCCGTCCGAAAATTTCCCGGCCCTGGGGCACGTAGGCAATGCCGGCATGCACCCGTTGGTGCGGCTTGAACGCGGTGATGGCCTTGCCTTCCCAACTCACCGCGCCTTCCTTGGCCGGCAACAGGCCCATCAGGCATTTGAGCAGGGTGGTCTTGCCCACGCCGTTGCGCCCCAGCAGGCACGTCACCTCGCCGACCTTGGCGTCGAACGACAGGCCGCGCAGGATGTGGCTACCGCCGTAGTACTGGTGCAGCTTGTCGACTTGCAGCATGTTCCAGATTCTCCTCAAGTTCCCTGTGGGAGCGAGCTTGCTCGCGATAGCGGTGGGTCAGCTTGCTTAGGCGCTGAATGTGTCGCCTCCATCGCGAGCAAGCTCGCTCCCACAGGGAACAGCATTTGCCACTCTAGCGACCGAGATACACCTCGATCACCCGCTCATTGTCCTGCACCTGTTCCAGCGAGCCTTCGGCCAGCACGCTGCCCTGGTGCAGCACGGTGACGTGGTCGGCGATCGCGCCGACGAAGCCCATGTCGTGTTCCACCACCATCAGCGAATGCTTGCCCGCCAGGGACTTGAACAGCTCGGCGGTGAACTCGGTCTCGGCGTCGGTCATGCCCGCCACCGGTTCGTCGAGCAACAGCAATTGCGGGTCTTGCACCAGCAGCATGCCGATCTCCAGGAACTGCTTCTGCCCGTGGGACAGCAACCCGGCGGCGCGGTTGACCGACGTGGCAAGGCGGATGGTCTCGAGCACTTCGTCGATACGGTCGTGCTGCTCGCCGGTGAGTCGTGCCCGCAGGCTGGCCCACACCGATTTGTCGGTCTTGAGCGCCAGTTCCAGGTTCTCGAACACGCTCAGGGCTTCGAACACCGTGGGCTTCTGGAACTTGCGCCCGATGCCGGCCTGGGCGATCTGTACTTCGCTCATGCTCGTCAGGTCCAGGGTCTCGCCGAACCAGGCCTTGCCGTGGCTGGGGCGGGTCTTGCCGGTGATCACGTCCATCAGGGTGGTCTTGCCGGCGCCGTTGGGGCCGATGATGCAGCGCAACTCGCCGACGCCGATGTACAGGTTCAAATCGTTCAAGGCCTTGAAGCCATCGAAGCTGACGCTGATGTCTTCCAGGGTCAGGATGGTGCCGTGGCGGGTGTTCAGGCCCACGCCGGCTGCCTGGCCGAGGCCGATGGCGTCGCGGCTGCTGCCTTGGTCCTTGTTGGGCTCCAGGATGGGTTCGAGCATGAAGTCCGCCGTAGGTGTGATTCGCATCATTCGCTCCTTTTCTTCAGCAACCCGATCACACCCTTGGGCAGATACAGGGTCACGACGATGAACAGGGCGCCGAGGAAGAACAGCCAATATTCAGGAAACGCCACGGTGAACCAGCTCTTCATGCCATTCACGACTCCGGCGCCCAGCAACGGCCCGATCAACGTGCCGCGCCCGCCAAGGGCGACCCACACGGCGGCCTCGATGGAGTTGGTCGGCGACATTTCGCTGGGGTTGATGATGCCCACCTGCGGCACGTACAACGCCCCGGCCAGGCCGCACAACACCGCGCTCAACACCCAGACGAACAGCTTGAAACCACGGGGATCGTAGCCGCAGAACATCAGGCGGTTTTCCGCGTCCCGCAGGGCGGTCAGTACCCGGCCGAACTTGCTGCGGGCCAGGCGCCAACCGATGAACAGGCTCGCCACCAGCAGCGACACCGTGGCGAAAAACAGCACCGCCCGGGTGCCGGGCTCGGTGATGCCGAAGCCCAGGATCGAGCGGAAATTGGTGAAGCCGTTGTTGCCGCCAAACCCGGTTTCGTTGCGGAAAAACAGGAGCATCCCGGCGAAGGTCAGGGCCTGGGTCATGATCGAGAAATACACGCCCTTGATCCGCGAGCGGAAGGCGAAGAAGCCGAACACCAGGGCCAGCAACCCCGGCGCCAGTACCACCAGGCACATCGCCCAGAGGAAACTGTCGGTGCCGGCCCAGTACCAAGGCAACTCGGTCCACGACAGGAAGGTCATGAACGCCGGCAAGCCATCCCCGGCGGCCTGGCGCATCAAGTACATGCCCATGGCGTAGCCGCCCAGGGCGAAGAACAGGCCGTGGCCCAGGGAGAGCAAGCCGGCGTAGCCCCAGACCAGGTCCAGTGCCAGGGCGACGATGGCGTAGCAGAGAATCTTGCCCACCAGGGTCAGGGTGTAGGCCGAGACGTGCAGCGGATTGTCCGCCGCCAGCAGCGACAGCAATGGCAGGCTCAGCAGCACGGCCAGGATCAGCGCGCCGACGGCGAGGGTGACTTTGGGACCGGCCTTTTGCGTGGCCGTGAGCATCAGGGGCTGGTTCATCAGTCGATTACCCGTCCTTTGAGCGCGAAGAGGCCTTGCGGACGCTTCTGGATGAACAGAATGATCAGCGCGAGGATCAGGATCTTGCCGAGCACGGCGCCGATCTGCGGTTCGAGGATCTTGTTGGCGATGCCCAGGCCGAACGCGGCGAACACACTGCCGGCCAACTGACCGACACCACCGAGCACCACCACCAGGAACGAGTCGATGATGTAGCTCTGGCCCAGGTCCGGGCCGACGTTGCCGATCTGGCTCAGGGCCACGCCACCGAGCCCGGCGATGCCCGAGCCGAGGCCGAAGGCGAGCATGTCGACCCGCCCGGTGGGCACGCCGCAGCAGGCGGCCATGTTGCGGTTCTGGGTCACCGCGCGCACGTTCAGGCCCAGGCGCGTCTTGTTCAGCAGCAACCAGGTCAGCACCACCACGAACAAGGCGAAGGCGATGATCACGATGCGGTTGTACGGCAGCACCAGGTTCGGCAACACCTGGATCCCGCCCGAGAGCCAGGCCGGGTTGGCGACTTCGACGTTCTGCGCACCGAACACCAGGCGCACCAGTTGGATCAGCATCAGGCTGATACCCCAGGTGGCGAGCAGGGTTTCCAGCGGCCGTCCGTAGAGGTGGCGAATCACCGTACGCTCCAGGGCCATGCCGATGGCCGCGGTGATGAAAAATGCCACCGGCAGGGCGATCAGCGGATAGAACTCGATGGCGTTCGGGGCGAAGCGCTGGAACAGCAACTGCACCACATAAGTGGAATAGGCGCCCAGCATGAGCATCTCGCCGTGGGCCATGTTGATCACCCCCAACAGGCCGAAGGTAATCGCCAGGCCGAGGGCGGCGAGCAGCAGGATCGAGCCCAGGGACATGCCGCTGAAAGCCTGGCCCAGCAACTCGCCCACCAGGAGTTTACGCTTGACCTGGCCCAGGCTGGTTTCAGCGGCGGTGCGCACGGCGGCATCGGTTTCGACGCCGGGTTCGAGCAGGCCTTCCAGGCGGGTGCGGGCCAGTGGATCGCCGGTTTCCCCCAACAGACGGACGGCGGCCAGGCGCACGCTCGGGTTGGTGTCCACCAGTTGCAGGTTCGCCAGGGCCAGGCTCAGGGCGGCGTGTACGTTTTCGTCTTGCTCACCGGCCAATTGCCGGTCGAGAAACGCCAGTTGCGCCGGGCGGGCACTTTTTTGCAGTTGCTGCGCGGCGGCCAGGCGTACGCGGGTATCGACGGCGAGCAGTTGATGGCTGGCCAGGGCGGTTTCGATCAGCCCGCGCAAGCGGTTGTTCAGGCGCAGGGTTTTTGGCTGGCCGTCGACGATCAACTGGCCTTGTTGCAGGGCGTTGATCAGTTCGACACGCTCAGGCTCCGGCTGCGCGGCCCAGGTTTCCAGGAGTCTGGCCTGCTGGGTCGGGTTGGCGGCGACGAAGTCTTCGGCGTCGCCGGCGTGGGCCTCCAGTGGCAACAGCAGCACCAGGGCGAGAATGAGGCGGTAAAGGGCGGTGGGCATATGCTAGGCCTTGCACAGTGCTTTTTGTGGGAGCGAGCTTGCTCGCGATAGCGGTGTGCCAGTCACTGTTCTTCTGGCTGATCCATCGCTATCGCGAGCAAGCTCGCTCCCACAGGGGTTGTGTGTCGGCCCGGGGATTGGGCCGACACCCATGGGCTCAGTTGCTCTTCACCGCATAGTCAGGCTTCTTGTCGTTGCCGGCGATGAACGGGCTCCACGGTTGCGCGCGGATCGGGCCTTCGGTCTGCCAGACCACGTTGAACTGACCGTCGGCCTGGATCTCGCCGATCATCACCGGCTTGTGCAGGTGGTGGTTGGTCTTGTCCATGGTCAGGGTGTAGCCCGACGGTGCGGCGAAGGTCTGGCCGGCCAGGGCTTCGCGGACTTTGTCGACGTCGGTGGACTTGGCTTTCTCCACCGCTTGCGCCCACATGTGGATGCCGACGTAGGTGGCTTCCATCGGGTCGTTGGTCACCGCTTTGTCGGCACCTGGCAGGTTCTTGGCCTTGGCGTAGGCTTTCCAGGAATCGACGAATTTCTTGTTCGCCGGGTTATCCACGGATTCGAAGTAGTTCCACGCCGCCAGGTTGCCCACCAGCGGCTTGGTGTCGATGCCGCGCAGTTCCTCTTCGCCCACCGAGAACGCCACGACCGGTACGTCGGTGGCCTTCAGGCCCTGGTTGGCCAGTTCTTTATAGAACGGCACGTTGGAGTCGCCATTGACCGTGGAGATGACCGCGGTCTTGCCACCGGCCGAGAACTTCTTGATGTTGGCCACGATGGTCTGGTAATCGCTGTGGCCGAACGGGGTGTAGACCTCTTCGATGTCCTTGTCCGCCACCCCTTTGGAGTGCAGGAACGAACGCAGGATCTTGTTGGTGGTGCGCGGGTAGACGTAGTCGGTGCCCAGCAGGAAGTAGCGCTTGGCACTGCCGCCTTCTTCGCTCATCAGGTATTCCACCGCCGGAATTGCCTGTTGGTTCGGCGCCGCGCCGGTGTAGAACACGTTCGGCGACATCTCTTCGCCTTCGTATTGCACCGGGTAGAACAGCAGGCCGTTGAGTTCTTCGAACACCGGCAACACGGATTTACGCGACACCGATGTCCAGCAGCCGAACACCACGGCGACCTTGTCCTGGGTCAGCAGCTGACGGCCCTTTTCGGCGAACAGCGGCCAGTTCGACGCCGGGTCCACGACCACCGCTTCAAGCTTCTTGCCGTTCACGCCACCCTTGGCGTTGATCTCGTCGATGGTCATCAGCGCCATGTCCTTGAGGGACGTCTCGGAGATCGCCATGGTGCCGGACAACGAATGCAGGATGCCGACCTTGATGGTCTCGGCGGCCTGGACGGTCCAGGCCATGCCCATCGCGGCAATGCTTGCCGAGAGTGTAAAAGCCTTGATCAAGCTACGACGCTTCATTGTGCGATCTCCATGGACTTATGAGTTTTTTTTCGAGGGCAGATGCAAACGCTGAAGGCGCTTTTGCAAGGGGTGTGCCCGGTTGGAAAAAAGCCCGGAAACAGGGAAGTCGCGAGGAGGGGAGGAAGGGTGGTGCACCATGAGTGATCGCGATTCGGCGCTGGTGCGATGGGGTGCGCCGCATTGGGGCACGATGTCACGGTCGTCAACGATCAACTGTGGGAGCGAGCTTGCTCGCGATAGCTGTTTGTCTGCCACATCAATGCTGGATGGGTTGACGCCATCGCGAGCAAGCTCGCTCCCACAGGGGGCCGGGGTCTGCGTTTAGATGGCGGGCGCGATAGTAGAGCGTTCGCGCCGCCTTCCGTTAGTGCACTGTCTCAGCTTGAAGATGAGGCCACTGCAGGCTCGCGATTCAAGCGGATCAGCAGCCGGTCCAACAGCCACACCACCACCAGCGAAGCCCCCACCAACGGGAACACCAGCGCCAGGGCCAGCATGATGAACACCCCGGTCTTCCACGTCGGCAAGTCGTGACGCAGCGGCGGCACGCCGAACTTGCCCTGGGGCCGGCGCTTCCACCAGATCACCAGGCCACTCACGGCGCTGAGCAGGATCATCAGGCAAACCAGCAGCACGAGGATCTGATTCACCGGGCCGAACATCTTGCCTTCGTGCAGCATCACCCCGGTTTCGGTGGCGCGGGCCACGATGCTGTAGTGCTCCCAGCGCACATCGGCCAGGACCTTGCCGGTGTACTGGTCCACATGCAAGGTGGCATCGTTGCGCGGGTCATCGGCGAACACGGCGACGGTGAACACGCCGCTGGCCGTGGTGGGCAACGTGATGCTGTAGCCGGGCGTGACCTGGCGTTCGGTGGCGATATCCTGCACCGCTTGCAGGCTGACGGTCGGGGCGGCGGGGCCTTCGTGCATGCCACCGTGACCCATGTGCTCGGCATGGTCGCCGGACATCGGCATCGGCGTATTTTCCACGGCCCAGGGCACGGTCTGGCGGTGGGCGTTGTTGAGGCTGCCGGCCTCGACGTCGGACTTGGGCACGTCATTCCACATCGCCGCCGGGAAGCGGTTCCAGAGGTTGGCGTATTGCTTGCCCCAGAAGCCGGTCCAGGTCATGCCGCTGAGCAGCATCACCAGCAGGAATGCCGCGCCCCAGAAACCGACGACGACATGCAGGTCACGCCAGAACAATCGCCCGCGGGCGCTCCAGCGCGGCCACAGCACACCGGCCGACGATTGCCCGCGCGGCCACCACAGGTACAGGCCGGAGACCACCAGCACCACGCCCCAGCCAGCGGCCATTTCCACCAATCGGTCACCGACAGTGCCGATCAGCAACTCGCCGTGGATTGCCCGGGCCATGGCTTGCAGGTTGCTCTTCGCATCCTGTTCGCCGAGAACGTCGCCGTGGTAAGGGTCGATGAACACATTCAGTTCCCGGCCCTGGTCGATCACCACGAACTGTGCGCTGCGCTCGGCATTGACCGGTGGCAGGTACTGTTTGACCAGGCCTTCGGGGTAGGCCTGGCGGACCTTATTGAGCAAGTCGTCCGCCGCCAGGGTGTGATGCCCGGCCGGCACGTTCAACAGGCTGCCGTACATCAGTGGATCGAGTTGTGGCTTGAACAGGTAGATGATGCCGGTCAGGGCCAGCATCACCATGAATGGCGCCACGAACAGCCCGGCATAAAAATGCCAGCGCCAGGCCAGGTTGTAGAAATTCGGTTTCGGTTGGCTCATTGCAAAGCGCTCCGCAGGGCAAATTGGGTTGTTATGGTGTGCCGTCAGTCAAGGTGGAATCGAACCCTGTGGGAGCGAGCTTGCTCGCGATAGCAATGGTTCAGCTTGCATCGATGTTGAATGGGCCTTCGCCATCGCGAGCAAGCTCGCTCCCACAGTTTATGTCCTGGCTGACAGATCTCCGGTGCCGGTTAGAAACTCATGTCCACCTTGGTCCAGAGCGTGCGCCCCGGTTCGTTGATGGCCTGTGGGTCGCTCGCCGGGTAGCCGAACCCGGCGTTGCCGGCCAGGTTCAAGTGTTCGGCGTAGGCTTTGCCGAACAGGTTGTCGACACCGCTGCTGACCTTCCAGTGTTGATTGATGCGATAGGCGCCGTTGAGCGATAACACGCCGAAGCCCGAGCTTTTGCCGTAGTCCTTGCCCACCACGTTGCCCTTGTTTTCATCGACACGGTGTTGCGCCGCCACCAGCCGCCACAGGGCGCCGGCACTCCAGCGGTCTTCGCTGTAGGTCAGGCCCAGGCGTGCGTCCAGCGGCGGCATTTGCGCCAGGGCGCTGCCGTCGCTGCTGTTCTTGCCCCAGGCGTAGGCCAGGGTGGCGTCGGCTTTCCAGCGCTCGCTCAGCTTGTAGGCCGCACCCAATTCACCGCCCATGATCCGCGCATCGATGTTCTCGGCCCGGGAGGTGCTGCCCATCATGCCGGGGGTGTAGTCGAAGAGGATGTAGTCGCGTACCTGGCCGACATAACCCGACGCCCAGGCTTCAAGGGTTTCGGTCTTGTACTGCAGGCCGAAGTCGAGCTGGGTGGTTTTCTCCGGCTTGATCGAATCGAAGGCATTCAGCGACCCGCCGGGGCCGGCGTCCGGCGAGAACAGCTCCCAGTAATCCGGGAAGCGTTGCGCGTGACCGACGCCTGCGTAGAGGGTGGCGGGGCTGTCCTTCAGGTCGTGCTCGTAGCGGACGAAACCGCTGGGCAGTGTGTCGGCGCGAGTGTCGTCGGCGGTGGGGTTGGGGCGCGCCGACATGCCGGAACCGATGCTCTGACGGTAATCCTTGGCCGAGGCCCGGTCGAGCCGGGCGCCGGTGATCACCCGGTCACGGTCGGCGGCGTACCAGGTCAATTCGCCGAACACCCCGTAGTTGTGGAAGTCGGCGTCCTTGGTGTACGGCAGGTCCTTGTAGGTGTCCACGCCCATGCTGCTGCGTTGGCGATGCTCGTTGGTCTGGGCGTCCAGGCCGCTGATCAATTGCACATCGGCCCAACGCCAAGTGGCCTTGATGCGGGCACCGAGGGTGCGGCGATCGACGTTGGAAGCCATGGGCCCGGCCATCATCCCGGTGCCGGACGGTGTGCGCAGGGTGTAGTTGTCCATCACGTGGTCGGCGTAGTTGTAGTAGACCTGGGCCTCGACCTTGTCCAGCACCTGGCCGATGTTCGAGCGCTCGAAACGCAGCCCGAGGCTTTCGCGCTTGAACTGTGAGCCGTCCATGCCGCGTCCGGCGTAGCGCGCTTCACCGTCGCCCTTGCCGGCCGTCAATTCCAGCAAGGTGTCGGCGTCCGGCGTCCAGCCAAGGGTGACGTCGCCATTCCACTTGTCATAGCGCGACGGCACGGTGTCGTTATTGCCGTCGCGGTAGTCGTCCGAATGGGCGGTGTTGCCGATCACCCGTACATAGCCCAGCGGGCCACCGGCGGCGGCATCCAGCACTTTGTCGAAACGGCCGTTGGAGCCGGCCAGCACACTGGCGTTGACCCGGGTGCCCAGCTCGCCGAACTGTTCCGGCTCGCGCTCGAACAGCACGGTCCCGGCCGAGGCACCGGGGCCCCAGAGTACGGTTTGCGGGCCTTTGATGACGGTGAGCTTGTCGTAGGTTTCCGGCGAGATATAGGAGGTCGGCGCGTCCATCCGGCCAGGGCAAGCACCCAACAGCATGCTGCCGTTGGTGAGGATGTTCAGCCGTGAGCCGAACATGCCACGCAGCACCGGGTCGCCATTGGTGCCGCCGTTGCGCACCAGGGCAAAACCCGGAATGGTCTTGAGGTAGTCGCCGCCATCACTGGCCGGCACTGGTTGGCGCGGGTCCTTGGGGTTGGTGACGACGGTCAGCGGCGAACTGGGGGCGATGGCGGTGATGACCGTCGGGCTCAGTTCGTCGACCTGATGGTCGTGATGCTCGTGCTCGTCGGCCAGCGCGAGAGGCGTGAGCAGCAGGCCGCACAGTGCGGCGATGGTTTGGCGCAAACGAACCCGTGGCTCGTTCAGGGGGCAGCGAACCTGGGCAGAGCCCAACGCGATGCCAGCAGAAAACCTGGACATGATGATTCCATCGAACAAACGTAGACGACACGGTCGGGCAGCCTGGGGCTGTCTTGTACGACCGGGTGAGTGAAGTGTCGGCTTACGCGTCGAGGGGCGGTGCGCGGGTGCGGGCTCCCGGGAAGAACGCGGGTCGGGCATGGCCCAGGCGTGGGGAAGGGCTGGTGTAGGTGTTGGTGTGGGGGGTGTCGAAGACGGCGAAGGTGTGGCCGCCAGGCAGCGCGGGGCAATTGAACAGCAGGCTGCAATAACCGCACTTTTCCCACAACGCATGGTGCTCGCTCCGGGGCGGGCAATGTTCGGCTGCCGGCGCTTCGTGCGCCGTCATGTCCATCTCCATGTTCATGCTCATGGACACAGGCATGGACGAAGACATGCGCTGACCCATCGGCATCGACTGGGAAATCAGCGGACCGATAAAGATCATCAGCATGGCGAACAGGCTGATCCAACTGCCGCGTGTCAGGCTCATGGGCTGACGGCGGGGCATGGATGGCCTGGCGCGAAGGGCGTGCACGGGCGGCTACGTCTACTGGGCGTGCATGTGTGTCTTGGTGCCGTCGGGCGCTTTTTTCTGCACCGCGACGTCGACCGTGACATCGCCGGCTTTTTCGAAATGCAGGGTCATCGGGAAACGCTTGCCGTCGCTGAGCAGGCTGCGGTCATTCAACTCCAGCAGCATCACGTGATACGCCATCGGCGCGAAGGTGACAGTCGCCCCCGGGGCGATATCGACGTCGGAAACCGGTTGCATTTTCATCAGGTCGTTTTGCATCACATGCTCATGGAGCTCGGCCTTGCCGGCGATGGGTGAGTCGACGCTGAGCAGCTTGTCGGCGCGGGTGCCGCCGTTGTGGATGACGAAATACGCGGCCACGGTCGGCGCATTGGGCGGCAACTCTTGAGACCACGGGTGGGCGATTTCAAGATCGCCTGCCTTGTACTGGTGAGCTTGGGCAAAGCCGACGGGAAGCAGCAGGGCAGCCAGCAGGATAAGTCTGTTCAACATGGCGATTCTCCGGAACGATTCAGGGCGCAGGTGTGTGCGGAAAGAATCAGACCAGGGGCGAGGCGCGGGGATTGAGGCTTGGCCATTGCTGGCGGGGCGTGGGGTTATCGAGTTTCGATTGGGCGATGCCGCGATGATCGAGCCGGGCGTCCAGGTACAGTTGCGGGGCATGGCCGGTGAGTGCCACCAGCGAC
This sequence comes from Pseudomonas sp. NFACC13-1, assembly GCF_900104425.1. Taxonomy (NCBI): domain Bacteria; kingdom Pseudomonadati; phylum Pseudomonadota; class Gammaproteobacteria; order Pseudomonadales; family Pseudomonadaceae; genus Pseudomonas; species Pseudomonas sp. NFACC13-1. Next base: position 109,989 of record NZ_FMXV01000014.1, read on the forward strand.
GCGGTGCCGGCGCAGCACCAGCAATGCTGCATCGTCGAGTGAGTGTCTTTCTGTGGCGTGCCCTGCTCGAGCGTGCCCAGGGAAATCGCGACCATTTTCGTGCCGCTGGACGAGCAGAAACTGCCCCACAGCAGTTGCTCGGCTGGCGAATTGGCAGTCGCGCCACCGCTGTTGGAAAGCGGCATGGCAAGCATGTTGAACAGCACTGCGAAGCAGGCGATCCAGGCAAATGCAAGCCGTTGTCGGGACATGGGGCAATCCGCTCGGTTGGGCGATCAGGTGGCGGTATTTAGCCTGATCGGGGTTGAGAAGTAAAAAAGGCGTGTGCGGTATAGGGTCGCAGGGCTGGTGTTAACAGTATCAACAGATCTTCAAGTGAGTGCTTTTGTGGCGAGGGAGCAAGTTCCCTCGTCGCGTGTTTTTGATCAATCGGTATTCAATCACTCCAATACAGGAGGGAAGGGAACCTCTGTCAAATGGCCGTCGCATGTAACCTCAAGCCCAAAGCTTTCATGACTTTCATGATAGTTGTGAACTCCGGATTGCCCGTACTTCCCAGTGCTTTGTAAAGACTCTCTCGTCCCAGGCCTGCATCACGAGCAATCTGCGTCATGCCCTTTGCCCTGGCAATATCGTTAAGAGCTGCCCGAACCAGTACGCCGTCACCCGCATCCTCTTCAAAACAGGCATCCAGATAAGCGGCCATTTCCTCAGGCGTCTTGAGGTAGGTGGCTGCATCGAAACGTGTGAATTCTTCAGTCATGATTCACTCCTCATTACCCATGGTTTGCGCCATTTGAACAGCGCGTGCGATATCCCGTTTCTGAGTCGATTTGTCACCTCCCACAAGCAGCAAATAAAGCACGGAGCCTTGACGGGAGAAGTACACTCTGTAGCCAGGACCCGAGTGAATACGCATCTCATACACTGCGTTACCCACCGGTTCGCAATCACCAAAATTCCCATGCTCTGCCGATCGGAGCCTGGCAATGATGCGAGCTTTCCCAGCAATGTCCTTCAACCCGTCAAGCCAGGTTGAGAATACTCGGGACTGTTCAAATTCGATCATTTGGATCGTATTCCTTGGGATACATATTGGCAAGCAGCACTTTCCTCGGCACGAGACGGGTCGCTCATGCTGAATGACTGCCAGGTGCTGCGGTGGGTATTAAGGAGCGGAACTATAGAATTGAACGTCTTGGACGAAACAGCCGGCTTCGTCTTGAAAACTTGTCAGAAATGTCGCGCGAATGCGCTGAATTCAGAACCCGTTTTGTACGAATAAAGCGTCCAGCATTTCATTGATCTCTCCAAACTCCCGATCCACCCCCGCCAACACCGGCCGCCGCAAAACCAACACCGGCACCCCCCGCTCCCGCGCCACCTCCAGCTTCGGCTCAGTGGCCGTGCTCCCGCTGTTCTTGCTGATCAGCACATCGATCTTCCGGCGTTCGAACAGTTCGCGCTCGTCTTCGAGGTGAAACGGCCCACGGGCGCCGATGACTTCGCAGCGTTCATTACCGGGGTAAACGTCCAGGGCGCGTAGGGTCCAGAATTGCTCTGGCGGAATTTCGTGCAGGTGTTGCAGCGGTTCGCGGCCGAGGGTGAACAGCGGGCGGTGGAAGGGTTGCAGGGCCTGGATCAGTTCAGCCCAATCGGCCACTTCGCGCCAGTCATCCCCGGCCTGGGGCTGCCAGGCCGGACGGCGCAGGGCCCAGCAGGAAATGCCGCAGGTGCGTGCTGCGTGGGCGGCGTTGTGGCTGATTTGCGCGGCGTAGGGGTGGGTGGCGTCCAGCAGCAGATCGATGCCTTGGTCGCGAATGAATTGCGCCAGGCCTTCGGCACCGCCGTAGCCGCCGACGCGGACCTGGCAGGTGAGGTCGGTGGGGACGCGACCGATGCCAGCCAGGCTGTAGATGTGATCGGGTCCCAGGGTGCGGGCGATGGCCAGGGCTTCGGTGACGCCACCGAGCAGCAGGATGCGTTTCATTGGAAGCTTCCGGCGTGACCGACGATCCCACCCTGGCGGTCGATGGCGAAGACTTCGACCTGGACCTGGGCCGGTACCACACTGCGAGCGAAGGCCAGGGCGTGCTCGCACACCGCATCGCCGAGGGCGACGCCGGCGGCGCTGGCCATCGCCAGGGCCTGTTGGCTGGTGTTGGCATCTCGGATGCCCTGCTGCAAAACCTCATCGGCACCGATGGCCGCCGCCCATTCGGCCAGTTGCGGCAGGTCGATGCTCGAGTGGCGGCTGTGCAGGTCCATGTGGCCGGCGGCGAGTTTGCTGATCTTGCCAAAGCCGCCGCAGAGGCTGAGTTTTTCCACCGGCACCTTGCGCACATGCTTGAGCACGGCGCCGACGAAGTCGCCCATTTCGATCAGGGCGATCTCCGGCAGGTTATAGGCCCGGCGCATGGTGTCTTCGCTGGCATTGCCGGTGCAGGCGGCGATGTGCAGGTAACCGTTGGTCTTCGCCACGTCGATGCCCTGGTGGATCGAGGCGATGTAGGCCGCGCAGGAGAATGGCCGGACGATGCCGCTGGTACCGAGGATCGAAAGGCCGCCGAGGATGCCCAGTCGTGGGTTCATGGTTTTCAGCGCCAGGGCTTCGCCGTCCTCGACATTGACCGTGACTTCGAAACCACCGGCATAACCGCTTTCCTCGGCCAGGCGGCCCAGGTGATCGTTGATCATTTTGCGTGGCACCGGGTTGATCGCCGGCTCACCGACACCCAGCACCAACCCCGGTCGTGTCACCGTGCCTACGCCGCGACCGGCGACGAAACGCACGCCGGGTTCGGCGATCAGGCGCACCTGGGAAAACAGCAGGGCACCGTGGGTCACGTCCGGGTCATCGCCGGCGTCCTTGATCGTCCCGGCCTCGGCGCCTTGTTCGGTCAGGCGGCAGAACTCCAGGCGCATCTGCACCTGCTTGCCCTTGGGCAGTACGATTTCCACGGCGTCGGCTTCGGTGCCGCGCAGCAGCAAGCGGGCCGCTGCCAGGCTGGTGGCCGTGGCGCAACTGCCGGTGGTCAGGCCGCTGCGCAGGGGGGCGGGTTGTTCGGCGGTTTCGTCACGCATCGAGAGGTTTCGTCAGGTCCAGCAAGGTAATCGGCAAGGCCTGGCGCCAGGTGTCGAATTCGCCCAACGGCTGGGCCTGGGCGATGTGGATGCGGGTCAGCTCACCGCCGTGACGTTCGCGCCAGTGCATCAGGGTCATTTCGCTTTGCAGGGTCACGGCGTTGGCGACCAGCCGACCGCCGGGCTTGAGTCGGGCCCAGCAGGTGTCGAGCACGCCTTCGCGGGTGACGCCGCCTCCGATGAACACTGCGTCCGGACGCTCCAAGTTGTCCAGCGCCTGCGGGGCGCTGCCGCGAATCAGTTGCAGGCCGGGTACACCGAGGCTGTCGCGGTTGCGTTCGATCAAGCCTTGCCGGCCTTCGTCGGCTTCGATGGCCAGGGCCCGGCAGCTGGGGTGGGCGCGCATCCATTCGATGCCGATGGAGCCGCTGCCGGCGCCGACGTCCCAGAGCAGCTCGCCGGGGGTCGGGGCGAGGCGGGCGAGGGTGATGGCGCGCACGTCGCGTTTGGTCAACTGGCCGTCATGCTCGAACGCGCTGTCCGGCAAACCGGCCAAGCGTGACAGTCGCGGTGTCGACGGTTCGGCCCGGCATTCGACGGCGATCAGGTTCAGGTCGGCGACGCTGTCATCGGACCATTGCGCGGCGCTACCGTCGATCCGTCGTTCCGCTGCACCTCCCAGATGCTCCAGAACGGTCATGGCGCTTGGGCCGAACCCCCGCTCGCGCAGCAACGTCGCCACGGCGGCAGGGCTGTGGCGGTCATTGCTCAGCAGCAACAGCCTGACGCCTGTGGATAAATGCCCATTGAGCGCCGCCAGGGGACGTGCCACCAGCGACAGCGTGACCACGTCCTGCAACGGCCAGCCCATGCGCGCCGCGGCCAGCGAACAAGAGGAAGGCGCGGGGATGACCAGCATCTGATCGTCCAGCAGCTGTTTCGCCAGGCTCGCGCCCACGCCGTAGAACATCGGGTCGCCGCTGGCCAGTACACACACCGACTCGCCCCGCCGCGCCAGCAGCGGTTCCAGGGAAAACGGGCTGGGCCACAGCTCCCGCTCGCCGCGGATGCACACTGGCAGCAGCGCCAACTGGCGAGCGCTGCCAACAATACGCGACGCCCGCAGCAAGGCATGACGAGCCGTTCGGCCCAGGCCCTTGAAGCCGTCTTCGCCGATGCCCACTACAGTCAGCCAGGGGGTCATCTCTGTTCCTCGAATGAATGGGGTTGATCGACAGGCGTGTTGCCGCCGCGAACCGGGCCGCCATCATACCGCGCCCCGGCGGATCAGGCGCCTGGCGCAACATCATTGTGGCTGCCAGACCGCTTTCGCGAGCAAGCTCGCTCCCACAGGGGATTTGGGGTGAACACAGAGTCTGTGCACAACCTGACCAAAACCGTGGGAGCGAGCTTGCTCGCGATAGCGGTGGTACAGACAACCTCATTGGATCAGGCCGCTCGTGTTCTTGAGCAATCTGGCTTCAATCCGACCAGCAAGCTTTTCATGACCCCCGGCAAAGCAGGCATAATGGCGCTCCTTCGCCAATATGGCGTTTCTTATTTGCCGGTCTTCCCTTGAACGAACGCCCATCCCTCCTCGTCGTACGCCCCTCCGGTTGCCCGGGGTTGCTGCGCGTCGTCCAGGCGCTGGACGGTGGGATCTGTCGGATCAAGCTCGACGGCGGTGCCATCCGGGCGGATCAGGCCGAGGCCGTGGCATCGGCGGCCGAGCGGTTTGCCGGCGGGGTGATCGAGGCGACCAACCGCGGTAACCTGCAAATCCGCGGGATTGGTTCCGAGCACAGCGCATTGATCGAGTCCTTGCTCGTCGCTGGCCTGGGGCCGCGGACACCCGCTGGCGATGACGTGCGCAACCTGATGCTCAGCCCCGCGGCCGGGATCGACCGGCAGATGCTGTTCGACACTCGCCCGTTGGCCGCGCAGATCCTCGTCACCCTGCAAACCCATGAACGCTTCCATGAACTGTCCGCCAAGTTCGCCGTGCAACTGGACGGCGGAGAAGCGTTGGCGATGCTCGAACATCACCACGACTTGTGGCTCTCGGCCCTGGTCTGTAACGGCGAGCCCTGGCTGGCCTTCGGCTTGGCCGGCACCCCGTTGGATACACCGGCGGGCAGAGTGCCCCTGGCCCAGGGGCATGCCTTGGTGGTGGCGGTGCTGGAGTTGTTCCTCGACTTGGCCCGCCCGGACCAGAACCGCATGCGCCATTTGCTGGCTGACGTCTCCGTGGCTGAATTCATGGCCCGGCTGGCCCGCCGCGTGCCCTTGCAAGCGTGCCTGGATTGGCAGCGGGATGCGTCCAGCGATGGACTGCACCTCGGCGTCCATCCCCAGCACGACGACCGCGTCTACGTCGGCGCGGCGGCGCCCCTGGGGCGGCTCGATGCGGTCATGCTGCGAGGGGCCGCGCAACTGGCGCGGGAGAAGGGCGATGCGAGCCTGCGTTTCAGCCCTTGGCAAAGCCTGCTGCTGCCCAACGTGCGCCGCGCGGATGCCGACCAAGTGCTGGCGCGGCTTGAGGGGTTGGGGCTGTTAGGCTCGAACGATCAACCCCTGGCGCAACTTATCGCCTGCACCGGCTCCAGTGGCTGCGGCAAAGCCTTGGCCGACACCAAGGCCGACGCCCGCCAACTGGCCGAGCTGCTGCAACGCCAGGGCCAAACCCTGAAGGTTCATCTGTCGGGCTGCCCGCGTTCCTGCGCGGCGGCCCACGTCGCGCCTGCCACTTTGCTGGCGGTCGCCCCCGGTCGTTACGACCTGTATTTTCGCGATGCCACGTTGCCGGGTTTCGGCGCGTTGCAGGCACACAATCTGACTATTGAAGCGTTCGGCCACTGGCTCGACGCTCGCCCCCGGAGCCCCCTTGATGCTTGATTACATCCGCGACGGTCAGGAGATCTATCGCAACTCCTTCGCGATCATCCGCGCCGAAGCCAACCTGGCGCGCATTCCGGCCGACCTGGAGAAACTCGCCGTGCGGGTGATCCACGCCTGCGGCATGGTCGAGGCCATCGATGGCCTGCAGTTTTCCGAGGGCGCGGGCACGGCCGGGCGCCAGGCGCTGGCCGCCGGTGCGCCGATCCTGTGCGATGCGCGGATGGTCTCCGAAGGCGTGACCCGGGCTCGCCTGCCAGCCAACAATCCGGTGATCTGCACCTTGCGCGACGAGCGCGTACCGGCATTGGCCGAGGAACTGGGCAACACCCGTTCGGCGGCAGCGCTGGAGTTGTGGCGCCCGTACCTGGAAGGCAGTGTCGTGGTCATCGGCAACGCGCCGACCGCGCTGTTCTACCTGCTGGAAATGCTCGATGCCGGCGCGCCGAAACCGGCATTGATCCTCGGTTTTCCGGTGGGCTTCGTCGGCGCCGCCGAGTCCAAGGCGATGCTGGCGGCCAACAGCCGTGGCGTGCCATTCGTGATCATGCAAGGCCGCCTGGGCGGCAGCGCCATGGCCGCCGCCGCCGTCAATGCCCTCGCCACGGAGATTGAATGATGCAGCAGCCTGGACGTCTGATCGGCCTCGGCGTGGGCCCCGGTGACCCGGAACTGATTACGGTCAAGGCCCTGCGCCTGCTGCGCGAATCGCCCGTGGTGGCGTATTTCGTCGCCAAGGGCAAGAAGGGCAACGCCTTCGGTATCATCGAGGCCCATTTGCAGGACGCGCAGACATTGCTGCCATTGGTCTACCCGGTCACCACCGAGGTGCTGCCTGCGCCGCTGTCCTATGAACAGGTGATCGCCGATTTCTACGACACCGCCGCCGAGCAGTTGGCCGTGCACCTGGATGCCGGTCGCGATGTGGCGGTGATCTGTGAGGGCGACCCGTTCTTCTACGGCTCCTACATGTACCTGCACGATCGCCTGGCCGAGCGTTATGAGGCCCAAGTCATTCCCGGCGTGTGCTCGATGCTCGGCGGCGCTTCGGTGCTCGGCGCGCCGCTGGTCTATCGCAACCAGAGCCTGTCGGTGCTCTCCGGCGTCTTGCCCCACGACGATCTCAAGCGTCGCCTGGCCGATGCCGATGCGGCGGTGATCATGAAGCTGGGACGCAATTTCCCCAAGGTCCGCCAGGTGCTTCAGGAACTGGGCATGGACGGGCGAGCGCTGTACGTCGAGCGAGCGACCATGGCCAACCAGAAAGTCGTGCCGTTGGATGAAGTCGAGCCGATGTCTTCGCCGTACTTCTCGCTGATCATCGTGCCGGGCGAACGGTGGCAGGGTTGATGGCCGCCAACACGCCGGCCATCGTCATCCTCGGCCCCGGCAGCCTGGCAACAGCCCGACGGATCCAGCAGCGTTACCCCGGCGCCCTGATCCACGGCCTGGCCGGGCGGGTCGAGGGTGATCGGCAATACTTCGAGTTCGGCGCGACACTGCGTGAACTCTACCAACAGGACACGCCGATCATCGCCCTGTGCGCGGCGGGCATTGTCATCCGTACCCTGGCGCCGCTGTTGCTGGAAAAAGGCGCTGAGCCGCCAGTGCTGGCAGTGGCCGAGGATGGCAGCGCCGTGGTGCCGCTGCTGGGCGGCCTGGGCGGGGTGAACGGCATGGCCCGGGACATCGCGGCAATGCTGCAGGTCGCGCCGGCGATCACCACCAGCGGTGAATTGCGTTTCGGCACGTGCCTGCTCAATCCACCCAGCGGTTACAGCCTCGGCGACCTGGAGCAAGGCAAGCGCTTCGTCTCCGACCTGTTGGCCGGCGAGCCGGTGCGCATCGAAGGCGCAGCTCCGTGGCTGGATCAAGCGCAGTTGCCGCAAGACCCGCAAGCCCGGCGCACGATCCACGTTAGCCATGCCGAGCGTGAGGCCAGTGCCCATGAGCTGCTGATTTATCCGCGCAGTGTCGCGGCGGTGGTGAGCGCCGAGGTGGTCGATCTGCCAAGCGCCGTTCGTGCAGCGTTGCAGCAAGCCAACGTGGCGATTGCGAGCCTGGCGTGCCTGGTGGCGGCGGATACGCTGATGGCCAGCACGGTCTTGCGTGACGCCGCGCAGGAACTCGGGGTGGCGCTGCGCTTTGTGGCGGCCACAGGCGATGCCGCCACCTTGGCCCGCAGCTCGGTGCCGGCGGCGACCCTCGTTTCGGCAACGGCCAACCTGGTCATCGCTGTCGCCGCGCAGCCCTTGGATGTGACCCTAATCGGTCGTCCGCGCGGCCGCCTGGCGGTGATCGGCCTGGGGCCGGGCGCTGCCGAGCTGATGGTGCCGGCGGTGAAAGCCGAACTGGCGCGGGCCACCGATGTGCTCGGTTACGAAACCTATGTGCGCATGGCCGGCCCGTTTCGCGACGATCAAGTGCTGCACTGCACCGACAACCGCGAAGAAATGCAGCGCGCTCGTCACGCCTTTGAACTGGCGGCCCTGGGGCGTTCGGTGATCGTGGTGTCGTCCGGCGACCCGGGCGTCTTCGCCATGGCGGCGGCGGTGCTCGAAGCGTTGCACGAATCCAGCGACCCGGCCTGGCATCAGGTGGACCTGGAGATCCTGCCCGGGGTGTCCGCCTCCCTCGCGACCGCCGCCCAGGCCGGTGCGCCGTTGGGGCATGACTTCTGCGTAATGTCGCTGTCGGACAATCTCAAGCCCTGGTCGATCATCGAAAAGCGTCTGGACCTGGCTGCCGAAGCCGATCTGGCGCTGGCCTTCTACAATCCGATTTCCCGTGCGCGACCGTGGCAATTGGGGCGTGCGCTGGAAATCGTCGCCCGGCACCGCACGCCGGAGACGCCGGTGGTGTTGGGGCGTGACATCGGTCGTCCGGGCCAGACCCTGCGTGTCACCACGTTGGGGCAGCTCACGGCCGAGCAGGTGGACATGCGCACCATGGTCCTGATCGGTTCCTCCACCACCTGCGTGTTCCCGCGCGCGTCGGGTGGGAACTGGGTGTACACGCCCCGCTGGTATGGGGCCAAACCTGCCTGAACCGCGACACCGTTCATTCATGGATGGCTACTACGGCGAGGGATCCCTGTAGGAGCTGGCGAAGCCTGCGATCTTTTGATCTTTCGCTTGGGACTCAAGTGTCTGGGCAAAAATCGCAGCCTCGCTTCGCTCGACAGCTCCTACCGCGGTTAAGGGGGTTGGGGGGCTTTGGCAGTGCCACCCTGAAGGCGCTGTTGGCGACAGCACCGCTCGCAGAGCGAACCGTCTCCTTTTACGGCACCAGGTAGCCCTTCACCCCGGTAAAAATGATCTGCGCCGCCAAGGCGCAGACAAACAGCCCCATCAGGCGGCTGACGATCTGCAGGCCCTGGTCGCCGAGGATGCGTTCGATGCGACTGGACAGGTAGAGCACGACGCCGACGGTGAAGCTTGCCAGGGCGATGCTGATAATGGCCATGAGTTTGTCGTCCCAGTGCGGCTGGCTCACGCCCATCACCAGCAGGGCGCCGATGGTGCCGGGGCCGACGGTCAACGGAATGGTCAGCGGGACGATGGTCACGTCCTGCTGCACATTGTCGGTCTGCACGGCCGACTTGCCCTGGGCCATGCCCAGGGCCGAAATGAACAGCACGCTGCCGGCGCCGATCCGGAACGCATCCACGGTGATGCCGAACACGCTGAAAATCACCCGTCCGAACAGGTACAGCAAGACGCTGGAGACCAGGGTCGCGGTCGCGACTTTCCAAGCCAGGCGGCGTTGCTCCTTGCGCGAATAGCCGCGAGTCAGGCCGATAAAACATGACAGCACGAAGAAGGGGCTGTAGAGGACCAACATCTTCAGATAAACGCTGAACAGCACGTGGAGCATGGTCGGAACTCGCGACGAATGACAATTGACGTGGAGTCTATCAGGCGCCGGGGTGTCTGTCGGCTGGCCGTGGGTTTGAGGGTTTTAATGTAGTGAAACCTTGGTTTGTTTTTTCTGTTAGTTGTTGGTTGTTGTCCTGGGATTAAGTGCGGTTACAGTTCTGTGCTTGTTACCCTTAAGGTGGGTAGGTAAGTATGGCGCTCGGGCCCATGGAGGGCTTTAATTAAATAAGGGACATATTCAATGAATGCTAAATTTGATTCGGTCATCACTTTGGCGGACCGACTGGAACGCCTGAATACCTACGATATATCGCCGGACGATGTAATTGTTTCCCCTCGGATTGCCAGATATAAAATGGCAGGGTTTGACAACGAAATCGAAAAGCCGGACCGCGCTTCGATTGTCGGAGACGCTATCATGTCGTTTGTTTCAGGTATGACGGTGCAAAATCAAGCGGATATCCAGCATTCCTATCTATTTGCATCGCTGGTTGCCAGTAAGAAGTACCCAGGGGATGACGAAGGCGATAAATGGTATAAAACCTTCCTTGAGGTCATGCAGAGTTGTGGCTGGACCATTCTGCAACATTACTACGATAAGGTTGCCGCGTCCGGCAAGAGTTTCAAGATGGATCAATTGGTGTTGAAAGTCCTCGGTTCGGCGGTGGCAGCGGCTGCCGTTCCTGGTCCGACTTCGTTGCTGATGCTGAAAGTGGCCGGTGATGCGATCGCCGCATTGCAAACCAATGACAAGTCGCTGCGGCTCTTTGACCAGAATATCCAGGAGTCCGGCACCGGTGGCTTTGGTGTGGCGAGCTGTCACGAAACCCCGCACGGTGAAATACTCATGGCATTAGGCGCGGTGCGCTTCATCAAGCGGACGAACCAGACCAAGGTCCTGTTCGTGGATTGGGACAGCAGTTCGGTAGACTTGTATCGCGGTGAATGCCATATGACCATGGTGCCGACAATTATCAGTGCGACTCGAGAAGCTATCATTACAAAACTGGGTGATCGCGCGAAACAAAAAATCGACGAATACGAGATCTGATTGATTGATCTCCTGGCGACTACCGGGGTGGTCGCCATCCGTTAATGGAATAAGGTAATTGTCATGAAAGATCACTGTTCGATTTTTATTGATGCCGGCGCTGTTGTCCTGCTGCCTACTGACCTGATTGGGCAGGACCGGCTCGATGTATTGAATTCGGTATTGTTTGCCCAGCTGGTAGCCAGTAAAAAATACCCCGCTCTTGTCCGGTCCAATGACTGGTACTCAGCGTACCGGGAAGTTCTGAGTAATGGCTGGATGCAAAAGGCCGTCAGTTGGGACAACTTTACACTCGCTGTCTCATCGAAAACCAACCTGATGGGATGCGTCGAAGAGCGGCTGGGAGAATATGTTGAGCGAACTTTGATTACGCAAGTAACTGATGTATTGAAGCGCGTCGCCCAGTTGTCCAGCACGTTGCCCGCTATCGAATTGCTGCGTGAACATGCCCATCGGCCGAAAAGCCCGGATTCGTCCGAGGCGCCCCATAAAGCACCCGACAGAATCAGGCTGCAAGTCATCCTGGCCCAACAGGGGCCTGTATTGAGTAGCGTCTGCCTGGAGTTCGAGCCCGAGCATGTGACGTCCAACCCTCTTGGACAACTCTTCTCCACCGATCCTGTGGTGGGCAATATTCAATTGCATTGCTTCAAGGCTAATTTGTCCCAGGCGCTCTATGCGCCTTTTCGCGATGCGATCGTCCAGAAGCTGGGGGATAAGGCCGCCAAGAACATCATCGATATTTCCGATGCGGTCGAGCAAGCGCAACCGGAAGCGGGGGCGTTATGACGGATCAAGGGTTTCGATCGGCCGACGGGCAGCGGTTGCGTCTGGATGAGGCATCGAGGGCAGCGGTGGTGGGCGGGAGTATCGTGTCCTTCGATGAGGGTTTGTCCCTCCAAGATCGCGAGGATATCTACCTGAGCAACTTGTACGCGCAGTTGGCAACCCGTTCGGCGTACAAGGACGGTCTGGTCGGTAATTGGTTCGACTATTACAAGAACAAGCTCAGGTACCTGGGGTGGGACTCGGCTCGTCCTGTCAGTGCGGGGCAGGCCGGGCAAGGATTGATGGCCGATAGCGTTTCGCAGCAGATTGCCCGTTCCTTTGGCGCAGGCTATTCGCGGCAGGCCAGCCAGGCGATAGCAACGCTTGGACGAAGCCCTGCTGCGCTCGAGCTGTTTGAACGAACGAGCCTACAGAGCAATACGGGATTCTTCCAGGTGATCCCCTGCGCCGCCAAATCCCGCGGGAAAGTGGAAATCGCGTTGTATCACAAGCAGTTCCGCACCCGCAGGACGGTCTCGGGATTTCTGTTCTGGCCAATGGAGGAAGTGGTGGAAAGCAGCGTGGAGGAAATGGCCGTCGTGACATTCAGCACGCTGCATTACGCAACATTCAGGCAAAAAGTCGCGGCCGCGGTGATCGCCGAAACGACTCGTCACCTGCATGCGCTGGAAATCTGAACGACGCTACGGGTAGTCGCTGAAGGCTCTTCGCGGGTTCAGTGCGTATTCACGGCCCTGTTCTGCTGCTCGCGCTGGGCCACCCAGTGTTCGATCAATTCGCGTAACTGCGACAGCTCCACCGGCTTGGCCATGTGCCCGTCCATTCCGGCCTGGCGGGCGCGTTCCTTGTGCTCGGCGAGGATGTGCGCGGTAAGCGCCACCACGGGCGTGCGGGTGCGCTGGTTGCCGACTTCCCACGCCCGCAGTTGCTGGGTCGCGGAGAAACCGTCGAGGACCGGCATTTCGCAGTCCATCAGGACCAGGTCGTAGCGTCGCTCTTTCATGGCCTTGAGAGCTTCTTCGCCGTTGCTGGCGGTATCCGGTTGCAGGTTGAGCTTGCCCAGCATGCCGCGGATGACCTTGGTGGAAATACTGTTGTCCTCGGCCACCAGGATGCGGAAGTCGCTGGGCACCTTTACCGGCGCGGGTGGGCCGGCGTTCACCGGTACGTTCGTAGCCAGGCCCCGGTTGCGCTGGTTCAGCTCGTCCGCCAGGGTGGTCTTGAGGGTATAGCCGGCCACCGGTTTGGCGAGGATGCGCTTGACCCCGCTGTTGCGCGCCACGATCTTGCTCGGCGCATTGCTGATACCGGTGAGCATGATCAACAGGATGTCGTGGTTCAGGCTCGGGTCTTCCTTGATCTTCGCCGCCAGTTGCATGCCGGTCATGCCCGGCATGTTCTGGTCCAGCAGCACCACGTCGAAATAATCCCGCAGGTGTGCCTTGGTGCGCAGCAGCGCCAGGGCTTCCTTGCCCGAGGGCACAGCGCTGACGTTCAGGCCCCAGGCGCTGCACTGCTGCACCAGCACCTTGCGGCAGGTGTCGTTGTCGTCGACGATCAACACCCGTGCCCCTTGCAGCGGGCCATCGAGGTCCGAGGTCGGGTGTTCGAGGCGATCCGGGTCCAGGGGCAAGGTCAGCCACAAGGTACTGCCCTGGTTGCTGCCGCTCTTGATGCCGAACTCCCCGTGCATCAGGATGATCAGCTGGCGGGCGATGACCAGCCCCAGGTTGCCCCCCAGGCGCGTGGCGGAAAGGAAGTTCTTGCTGTGCAGTTCGGCGTGCATCAGCGTGTCGCGCTCTTCAGCGTCCATCGGCGTCCCGCTGTCCTGCACGGCGATGCGCAGGCGCGGCTGATGGCTGCGCTCGTCCAGGGCGACGACGATCAGCACTTCGCCCTCGTCGGTCTTCTTCAGGGCGTTTTCCAGCAGGCTCAGCAACGCCTGGCGCAGCCGCGTCGGGTCGCCGCTGATCACCCGCGGCACCTGGGGCTGGATGAAGCTGATCAGCTCGACGTTCTGCTGTTCGGCCTTGGCGCGGAAGATGCTCAGGCAATCCTCGATCAGGGCATTGAGGTCGAACTGCACGTCGTCCAGTTCGATCTGCCCGGATTCGAGCCGGGAAATGTCGAGGATCTCGTTGATCAGGGTCAGCAGTTCATTGCCGGCGCTGTGGATCGTTTGCACGTAGTCGCGTTGCTTGACCGACAGTGGCGTGCCCAGCAGCAGCTCGGTCATGCCCAGCACGCCGTTCATCGGGGTGCGGATCTCATGGCTGATCTTGGCCAGGAACTCGGCCTTGGCATTGATCTCGGCATTGCTCGCCGCCAGGTCGCGGCTGATGCTGAAGCGGCTTTCGTTGATCGAGCGCTGGCGCTCGCCCAGGGCGACACTCATCAACAGGCCGCTGATGCAGATGAAGATCAGCAGGGTGATGATCAAGCCCTGGGGAGGGACTTCCGTGAGCCCTTGCAGTGCCGGGAGAATGATCAGCGTGCCCAGGTTGAAGACCACCATGGCCGCGACGAACAGCCGGGCCGGGCGGTAGCCCTTTTGCCAGTGCCAGGCGCTGACGAACAGCATGCTCAGGCCGGCCAGGGCCACCAGGGCGTAGGTCATGATATTGAGTGGCAGCGTGTTGACGAACAACAGCAGCAGGCTGCACAGCATGACGAACACAATGTCCCCCAGCAGCAACCGGTTCAGCGGGTGCGGCCCCAGGGGCGCGAAGAAGCGGTAGGCGAACATCAGGCCGCAGGGCGCCGTCAGCAGCAACGCCAGGTAAGCGCCGGGCGTCTGCACCGCCGGCCAGTCGGGCAGCCAGGGCCCGGCCAGGTTCAGCAACAGCACCAGGCTGAGCATCAGCAGCCCTTCACAGGCGGCCAGCCACAGGCAACTGCGGGAGCGGGTGTAGGCGTAGCGGGTGAGGTTATGCAGGATCAGCATGGCGATGCAGCCGAACAGCAGCCCGTAGATCAGCGTCTGGTTCTGATCGGCCGCTGCCACGACAGCCGATTGCAACGTGATGTAGGGACGCAGTTCGTGACGCGAAGCCAGTCGCAGGTAGACGTCCAATGATTTGTCGCTGCGCGGCAGCGGCAACATGAAGTCGCTGCTGGGCACCGCCGGTTCCGTATGCGGCGCGGCATTGCCGCCGACCTGTTGCTCGACCAGGGCGTCGCCGTCCAGCACATAGAGGTTCAGGCGTGACAGGTCGGGGGCGAAGATGCGCAGGATTTGTTCGTGCCTGTCCGGGGCCAGGCGAAAGCGCAGCCACAATGCACCGCCGGGTTCGGCGGCCCTGAGGCGGTCCAGGTCGATGGGGCTGAATTGATTGGTGTAGCGAGCGGAACGGATGTCGCTCAGCGTCAGGTCGCCCTGTTCGTCGAGCAATACCGCCCAGCCACTGCCTGGCGCGGCCTGGGCCGGGAGCATGCAGAGCAGCGTCAGCAGGGTGACGGTAAAGCCTATGGCAATCCTGAGCCAGCGCACGGCGAAATCCCTTCGTAGGTTGATGCCAGATTATAACTATGCGCGGCGCCGGAACAGTCAGGCAAGGGCCGCAGACCCCTGCCTGGCTGAATGGCCGGGTTATTCCAGATTTTCGCCACGCTCACGGGCAATGGCACGGTAGCCAATGTCCTTGCGGTAGAAACAACCTTCCCAGTCGATCTCGGCGGCAAGCTTGTAGGCCTGCTGCTGAGCGTCGTCCACACTGGCGCCCAGGGCGGTGGCGCAAAGCACACGACCGCCAGCGGTGACCACTTGCCCATCCTTCAACGCAGTGCCCGCATGGAAGACTTTGCCTTCCAGCCGCGCCGCGGCGTCCAGGCCCTGGATTGCGCTACCTTTGGCGTAGTCGCCCGGGTAACCGCCGGCCGCCAATACGACACCGACGCTTGGGCGCGGGTCCCATTGGGCTTCGACCTTGTCCAGGGCCTGGGCCAGCGCGGCCTCGACCAGCAGGACCAGGCTCGATTGCAGGCGCAGCATGACCGGCTGGGTCTCAGGATCGCCGAAACGGCAGTTGAATTCGATGACTTTTGGGTTACCAGCCTTGTCGATCATCAGGCCCGCGTAGAGGAAGCCGGTGTAGACGTTGCCTTCCTCGGCCATGCCGCGCACGGTCGGCCAGATCACCTGGTCCATGACGCGCTGGTGCACTTGGGCGGTCACCACCGGGGCTGGGGAGTAGGCGCCCATGCCGCCGGTGTTCGGGCCGCTGTCGCCATCGCCGACACGCTTGTGGTCCTGGCTGGTGGCCATCGGCAGCACGTTCTTGCCATCGACCATGACGATGAAGCTGGCTTCCTCGCCGTCGAGGAACTCTTCGATCACCACGCGGGAACCGGCGTCGCCGAAGGCATTGCCAGCGAGCATGTCGCGCACGGCGTCTTCGGCTTCGGCCAGGGTCATGGCAACGATCACGCCTTTACCGGCGGCCAGGCCGTCGGCCTTGATCACGATCGGTGCGCCTTTCTCGCGCAGGTATGCCAGGGCCGGTTCGATTTCGGTGAAGTTCTGGTAGTCGGCGGTCGGGATCTTGTGGCGCGCCAGGAAATCCTTGGTGAACGCTTTCGAGCCTTCCAGCTGCGCGGCGCCAGCGGTCGGGCCGAAGCAGTCCAGGCCACGGGAGCGGAACAGGTCGACCACGCCGGCGACCAGCGGCACTTCCGGGCCGACGATGGTCAGCGAGACGTTCTTCTCGGCGAAGTCGGCCAGTTGCTCCAGGGCCAGCACGTCGATGGCGACGTTTTCGCACTTGGCTTCGATGGCGGTGCCGGCATTGCCCGGGGCCACGAAAACCTTCTGCACACGGGGATCCTGGGCCACTTTCCAGGCCAGGGCGTGTTCGCGGCCACCGCTGCCAATGATCAAAACATTCATTTCAAAAACCTCGGATGACGCTGATTCTGTATGCAGCACTGAAGCTGCTTTTCTGTGGGAGCGAGCTTGCTCGCGATGGCGGTGTGTCAGCGGACTTCAATGCTGACTGATCCGACGCTATCGCGAGCAAGCTCGCTCCCACAGTCGATCGGTGTATCAATGACGGAAGTGGCGCATGCCGGTGAACACCATGGCGATGCCGGCTTCGTCGGCGGCGGCGATCACTTCAGCGTCACGCATCGAGCCACCCGGCTGGATCACGGCGGTGATGCCGACCTTGGCCGCGTTGTCGATGCCGTCGCGGAACGGGAAGAACGCATCGGAGGCCATGACCGCGCCCTGTACCTGCAAGCCGGCGTGTTCAGCCTTGATGGCGGCGATGCGGGCCGAGTTCACACGGCTCATCTGGCCGGCGCCGACACCGATGGTCTGGCGGTTCTTGGCGTAGACGATGGCATTGGACTTGACGTACTTGGCGACTTTCCAGGCGAAGATCAGGTCGTTGATTTCCTGCTCGCTCGGGGCGCGTTGGGTCACCACTTTCAGGTCTTCGCTGCCAATCATGCCGATGTCACGGCTCTGGACCAGCAGGCCGCCATTGACACGCTTGTAGTCCCAGGCCGGCGCACGGTCGGCCGACCATTGGCCGCAGGCCAGCAGGCGCACGTTGGCCTTGGCGGCAACGATGGCGCGGGCTTCTTCGCTGACGGAAGGGGCGATGATCACTTCGACGAACTGGCGCTCGACGATGGCCTTGGCGGTCTCGGCGTCCAGTTCACGGTTGAAGGCGATGATGCCGCCGAAGGCCGACTCGGTGTCGGTGGCGTAGGCCAGTTCGTAGGCCTGGCGGATGCCGCCCTCGGCGTCCGGGCTCACGGCCACGCCACACGGGTTGGCGTGCTTGACGATCACGCAGGCTGGCTTGACGAAGCTCTTCACGCACTCCAGCGCGGCGTCGGTGTCGGCCACGTTGTTGAACGACAGTTCCTTGCCTTGCAGTTGGGTGGCGGTGGCAATGCCGACTTCGGCAGGCTTGGCTTCCACGTAGAACGCCGCGCTCTGGTGCGGGTTCTCGCCGTAGCGCATTTCCTGGGCCTTGACGAACTGGGTGTTGAAGGTGCGCGGGAATTCGCTGCGGCCTTCGGTCGACAGGGTTTCGGCGGCCTGGTTCACGGTGCCCATGTAGTTGGCGATCATGCCGTCGTAGGCGGCGGTGTGCTCGAAGGCCTTGAGCATCAGGTCGAAACGCTGGGCGTAGGTCAGGCCACCGGCCTTGAGGTTCTCCAGCACGCTGGCGTAGTCGCTGGCGTTGACCACGATGGCCACGTCCTTATGGTTCTTGGCCGCCGAGCGGACCATGGTCGGGCCGCCGATGTCGATGTTCTCGATGGCGGTCGGCAGGTCGCAGCCTGGCTTGTTGATGGTGGCTTCGAACGGGTAGAGGTTGACGGCCACCAGGTCGATCGGCTTGATGCCGTGTTCGTTCATGATGGCGTCGTCGATGCCGCGACGGCCCAGGATCCCACCGTGGATTTTCGGGTGCAGGGTCTTGACCCGACCGTCCATCATTTCCGCAAAACCGGTGTAGTCCGCGACTTCCACTGCGGCGACGCCGTTGTCCTGCAGCAGCTTGAAGGTCCCGCCGGTGGAGAGAATCTCGACGCCCAGCTGTTGCAGCTCGCGGGCGAATTCGAGGATCCCGGTCTTGTCGGAAACGCTGATCAAGGCGCGGCGGATCGGCAGGCGGGTGGTCTGGTCGGTCATTTCAATTTCCATCAAAAGCAAGGGAAGTCAGCAAAAAAGGCGACCGTTTTTTATGCGGGCGCCTTTCTGGTTTGATTGAATGCTTACAGCAGATCGTACTGCTTGAGTTTCTTGCGCAGGGTGCCGCGGTTCAGGCCCAGCAGCTCGCTGGCCTTGGTCTGGTTGCCCTTGACGTAGTTCATCACGCTTTCGAGCAGCGGTGCCTCGACTTCGGAAAGCACCAGGTTGTACACATCCGTGACGGCAGCGCCCTCAAGGTGGGCGAAATAATTGTGCAGCGCCTTCTCGACACTCCCGCGAAGGGTCTGACCTTCTTCGCTGGGCGTATTGAGGTGCTGTTTCAAATTCACGTTGTCGCTCACGGGTGCTGTTCCACTCACTAAAGTCTCGGTCATCATCGTCATGCGGCCACCCCTTCGTCCCCTGTCAGGCTCTTGTAACGCTCAGCGAAGAACGCCTGAACGTCGGCGCATTGTGCTTGCGTACCATCCAAACGATTGAAACGGGCGCGAAACTCCCTGGCGCCCGGCAGGGTTGCGAGATACCAGCCCACATGCTTGCGAGCGATGCGTACGCCCATGACTTCTCCGTAGAAGGCATGTAGCGCGGCCAGATGCTCTAGCAGAATACGTTCCACCTCGGACAACTGCGGCGCCGCCAGCTTTTCGCCAGTGCGCAGGTAGTGTTCGATCTCACGAAAAATCCATGGCCGCCCCTGGGCGGCCCGGCCGATCAACAGGCCATCGGCACCGGTCGCGTCCAGCACGTACCGGGCCTTCTCGGGCGAATCGATGTCGCCATTGGCAAAGACCGGAATCGACACCGCCTGCTTGATCGCGGCGATGGTGTCGTACTCGGCTTCGCCGGTGTACAGGTCGGCACGGGTGCGACCATGGACCGCCAATGCCGTGATGCCCGCCTGTTCGGCGATCTTCGCCACCACCAGGCCATTCTTGTTCTCCCGGTCCCACCCGGTGCGGATCTTCAGGGTCACCGGCACATCGACCGCGGCCACTACGGCCTGCAGGATCTCGGTGACCAGCGCTTCATCTTTCAACAGTGCCGAGCCTGCGGCCTTGTTGCAGACCTTTTTCGCCGGGCAACCCATGTTGATGTCGATGATCTGCGCCCCCAACTCGACATTCGCCCGGGCCGCCTCCGCCAGCATCTGTGCGTCGCCACCGGCGATCTGTACCGAGCGTGGCTCG
Organism: Pseudomonas sp. NFACC13-1; assembly: GCF_900104425.1. NCBI lineage: Bacteria > Pseudomonadati > Pseudomonadota > Gammaproteobacteria > Pseudomonadales > Pseudomonadaceae > Pseudomonas > Pseudomonas sp. NFACC13-1. The sequence continues at coordinate 129,543 of NZ_FMXV01000014.1, forward strand.
GGATCGCCTTCGTGGATCATGCGCAGACGCGATTTGCGGGTGTTCCACAAACTCATGTCGCTGGTGACCATTTCCGACACCACCAGTCCTGCGCCCAAGCGTTTGCACAACTGACGAAAGGGCTGGTCGGTGACGCCTGCCATAGGGGCGAGAACCAGGCCGTTCTGCAATGTATATGGGCCGATGCGTACCGCCGACATAGGACTTCCCTGAAGTGGGGCCGGATCATGAGACTTCGAAAAAGGGTTGGCATGATACCCGCTCTCGATGACTGGATAAAGATCGAATTGGATAAAATCTGAACAGCTATTTTGTTATCGCCAGCGGTTTGGTCTGGGTGGGGTCAGTCAGAAAGCTGCCGTCAATGGGCCGACCCTGGCCGGTTTCATTCGGGGGAATGAAAGCTCAAGCTGTAGTTCACCGCCTTGGGGCCCGGATCCAGGATATCCAGCGCGATGTGGATGGGCGTTTGCGGCGGCATTTCGCCGCGGCCCTCGAGATCGCCGCCCAGGTACTCCCCGGGCTTGAAGCGACGGCTGGCGATCAGGTGCCCGTTGAGGTCGGCAAAGCGCAGCTCCAGCAACGGAAAAGGTTGGGAGAAGGGCGCACGGTTGTAGATGATCGCGTCCACCACCAGGGCACCGCTGAACTCCGGATGGCTGCGCACCACCAGGTTGCTGCTTTTGATCTTGGCGATGTCGACCTTGGACGGTACGTCGCAACCGATGGTCGGACAGATTTGCAGGAACCACGGCCGGTACTGGTCCTGGCGGGCCAGTTCTTCGAAATGGTAGGCGATGTACTGGCCACCGAGGGCCGCGGCGGCGAGCAGGATCAGCAGGGCCCACAACAGGCGGCGGCCCCAGGGCGAACGGCGTTTGCGCCAGTCCAGTTGCAGCGGATCGTCGTCGAGGTCGTGGAGGGCTTCGGCGCGTATCCCCGGCTCCTGGCGTTCCCGTGACTTGCGCAGTGGCAGCGGTCGCTCGGGCTCATCGTCGTGATCGTGGTCATCGGTGGCGGACAGGCGCTCGAGGTGTTCGTCGGGCTCGTCGTCCGGCGCGAGGTGGAGCGGGGCGACCGGTTCGTCGTCCGGTTCCAGCGGTTCGAGGGCCAGGGACAGGGACGGCTCGGTACGCGGCGGTCGCGCCGGTTCGTGGGGTTCGAACGGTTCGAAGGGGGTATCGAGGACGGTTTCGACGCGCTCGCCCGAGGTGTCGCTGTACAGGCTGTCGGGCCAGGTTTGCTGTTCGCTGGAGAGCGAGTCGCGTTGCGCGCTCAGGTTGTCTTCCCGGCGCCGGCCGGCATTGCCCGGGGCGCGATTGTCGCGGCGCTCCAGGCGCGCCAGTTCCTTGTCCAGGTCATCCAGATCCAGCTCGGCGGCGCTCCACTGTTTCTGGCTGATCGCCCGGGGCGGGGCTTCGGCGGCCGGCTTGGCGGGTGGCGCGACGGCAGGCACCGCTTGCTTGGCTGTGCGTTGTTCCAGCAATTGCTGTGCGGCATTGAATACCTGCAGGCACGAGCCGCAACGAACCACCCCGCGGGCCACGCTCAGTTGAGCATGGCTGACGCGAAAACGGGTATGGCAATGCGGGCACTGGGTGACGAAGCTGTCAGTCATGCGGCAATCCGGTGGATACAGGCGCTCATTCTAGCGCCGACGTCCGGTGATGCGCACCCAGCCATCGCGATTGGCGATCGGGTCCAGGTCAAAGTCCGCGGCATAAGCGGCGGCGACTTCTTCGCCCTGTTCGGCGAGGATGCCCGACAGCGCCAGGCGCCCGCCCGGCTTGACCAGGCTCGACAGTTGCGGCGCCAGGGATACCAGCGGGCCGGCCAGGATGTTGGCCACCAGCACGTCGGCCTGGACCTGTGGCAAGTCCTGGGGCAGATACAGCGGGAACAGGGCTTCGGCGATGTTGTTGCGCCCGGCGTTGTCGCGGGAGGCTTCCAGGGCCTGGACGTCGATGTCGGTGCCGACCGCTTCCCGGGCGCCCAGCAGGAGCGCGGCAATCGCCAGGATCCCCGAGCCGCAGCCAAAGTCCAGTACGTTGCAGCCCTTCAGGTCCTGGCCGTCGAGCCATTCCAGGCACAGCGCAGTGGTCGGGTGGGTGCCGGTGCCGAACGCCAGGCCCGGGTCCAGCAGCAGGTTGACCGCGTCCGGCTCTGGCGCGGCATGCCAGCTCGGGACGATCCACAGGCGCTGGCCGAAACGCATCGGCTGGAAGTTGTCCATCCAGCTGCGTTCCCAATCCTGGTCTTCGATCACTTCACTGTGATGCTCGGGCAGCGGGCTGCCGGTCAGCAGCTCGAGATGGGCCAGCACGCTGGCCGCCTCGGTGCCGCCTTCGAACAGGGCCAGCAGGTGGGTGTGGGACCACAGCGGGGTGGTATTGAGCTCCGGCTCGAAGATCGGCTGGTCTTCGGCGTCCATGAAGGTTACCGATACAGCGCCTACTTCAAGAAACGCGTCTTCGTAGGTTTCGGCTTGTTCCGGGCTGATGGCCAGGCGTACTTGCAGCCAAGGCATGGCGGGCACCTTTGAAAAAATCCACAGGGGGGCAGCGCAGGGCTGCAAAGGCGCGCAGTGTACGCCAGGTCGCCGCCAAAGTGGATAAGCGAGTCTCGCGCCGTCGGGGCGGTGTTTCGATATATATATGTATGCCATGGGCATGTCGCAGGGCGGATAAGGTGCCGGTCCACACAGCAGGGAGGATTGTGTATGGACATCATTGCCCGACGGCAAGGCAACATGGAGCGCACGGGGTCGGTCGATTCCCCGCCGGTGGCGACCGCACAGGCGACCCTGGAAAAACTGACACGTTGGCAAGAGGCGATCGACGCGCGACTGAACACCCAGATGAGCCTGCTGGAGGTGCTGGAAGAGTACTTGCTGGTCGAGCTGCGCACCTACCATTACCAAGGCAACATCGATCCACACTTCCTGGGCACCCTGCTCGATACCGTGCTGCAGCGCATGATCGACCAGGCGCCGTTGGTGTATGACGAGGAGCAGGACGCGCCCTACCGTTGGCCCGACGGGCCAGACTTGGGTTTTGCGGCCGAGCGCCGGGCGTTCGTTATCCAGGTGGTGGAGGGCGCGGCCTCAAGGTTTGTCGATCACTACAAGGACTATCTGCGGCGGCATTGGCGAATGACGGCGCACGATGCCTCGCTCGAGGATGTGGTCAGGCAAAAACTGGATGGGCACAGGGGCGCGGTCGACGAGCTGTTTCGGCCTGACCGTCTGGTTGGCCTGGGTGTCGATGAGTTGCGAGAGCAGATCGAAGCACTCCAGGACGCCTGGCGCCGGACAAGTCGCTTGACCGTATTGGCAACCACGGCCGAGCGCCGGGACCTTGGCGCGCTGGCGCGATTGCAATTGCCGTATTGGCTGCGGGGGGTGAGCCCTTCTGATCGTGAATCGTTGCGGGCTTTCGAGAGCCAGACCGCGCTGGCGCAGGCGCTGGTGGATGAGCGGGTCGATGGCCTGGGCTCGCTGCGGGCCTTCGCTCGGCAACTGGCCAGGGATTATGTCAGGCATGAGTTGGACATGGAGGTCGAGCCGGACGGCATTCGTGTGCAGTTGCAGTGGCGAACGGTCGTTGGTCAGCCCGTACGCACCTACAGCCTGAGTGAACTGGTGGCGGCCGGCCCGATACGGCCGGACGCGGTGTCGGTGTTCCTGGTCGAGAACGGCGGTATGCTCCGTAACCAGCCTCTTTCACCGGCTTTCATTGCGCAGTTGTTGGCCAGCGTCGACGCGCCTGCCGGGTACTTGCCAGCCTTGGCCGAGCGGTATGGGAGGGGGGACCTGAAGGACGCCATGCTCGATTGGTTTGTGGCGCGGTTGCAGCACAGTGCGTTTGTCGCCCGTTGTGCAGGCCAGTTGTCGGTGACCAGCCATGACCACCTCGCAGCCCTCTGGGAAAACGACATCGCGACGCCCATCGCCGGCGGGTTGCGTGTCGCCAGTCTGGTGCTTCCCAATGGCCTGAAGTGTGCCGACCTCCTGGTGTTTTATCGTGAAGACGGGGGCGGTGCTGTCAGTGGCCTGCTGCTGTTTGCCCCCGGCAAACCCGATGGCCAGGAATGGATCGAGTTGCCTTCGCTGCGGGCCCTGAGCGGCGAAGTCGGGGCCTGGACCCAACACCAGGCCGGTCGCGAATACCTGTTGCAGCAACTCTCGCCGACAGATCGTGGACAGGCCCGGGCGTACTTTGCCCGCGTGATGGAAAAACCGGTCTCCTGGGATCTGGAACAAGACCTCAGGGGCACGCAGGCAAGTTTCAGGACCTGTCTGCAGAATGCTGTTTCGACCGGCCTGGCCAATAACCTCGCACACGTGGAGCTGAGCGAGTCGCCTCGCTGGTACTCGGCGTTGCCGCTTGAGTCCCGGCGCAACATCAGCGGCCTGAACCAAGAATTCTTGGTTCAGCGGCAAGTGTTCGATGAGCAGTTCGTGGGCTATGAAGCTTTCATGGATTTCGCCAAGCGTACCTTCGCCGACATGATCGGGCCCTACATGCGCAGCAAGGGGGTGTTTGAAGCGGTCGATCCGGCCACGGTCTTCATCGACTACATTCCGGGGCTGGCCGCCGAGAAAAAAACCACCAGCCTGCTGGACCTGGCCATCTACGGATACGAGCGCAACGCGGACATCGACGACCCCGCCAAGGGCGTGCGTTCCTCTGTCGGGCAGGATTTGGCGCAGGTTCGCAGTGCGGATCTGGCGTCCTACATTCGCGTGGCCTACCTGGGCGAGCGATATGCCAGGCACATCCGTGCTGGATTCCTCGACGCCACGGCGCCCGAGTATGCCAAGCGCCGCGAGGCTTACTGCTACATGCTGTTGGCCAGGATGGACCGCGACCTGCGTGTGGCCTACGGCAAGTCGATGCTGAGTGCCGAAGCGTTCCAGTGGCTCACCCGGCAAGTGACGCTATTGAGCGATGGGCGACCTGCTAACGGCGCCACGTACCCCGGTGTCGCCGTGACGCGTGAAGGCGTGATCAAGTTGACCGTCGCCGGTCATGTGGTGTTGGGCGTCTACGTGTTCACCTACTTCGATCCGAAGGCTTCTTACTGGATGTACACACCCGACGCGCCGGACGGCATCCTGTTTCGCCCGTACCTGGCGTTTTCCGGGAGCATCGCCGCGCAACTGCACGATTACGTACTGGAGCGGGTCGCACTCGCCGCCCGTGCCGCCGTGGGGCGGACACTGTTGGCGCTGGCGGCCGGGACCACTCGCGTCGACACATTGCGTGAACTCAATCGGCTGATGGATATCCGTGCCGAGTTCGATGCAGGCATCGAGCGCGCTGTCACCGATGTGGAGGACATCACCACCAGTCGTGCCGAAATGATCCGCAACCAGGTATTCCAGGGCCTGGTCTTCGCGGCCGTTCCGGTGTGCATGGTTTACCCGCCCTTTGCCTTGTTGCTGGACATCGGCCTGATTGCCGTCAGCGCCAGGCAGGCCATCCAGAGACACGTGCAAGGCGACACGGAGGGCGCGCTCGGTCACTGGCTGATCGCGACCTGGGGAACGCTGTTCGCCACGCTCGGCGCCGCCAGCATGGCCACGGCACTGGGGCACGCGGCGAGGCACTTGCAGCGTGCCGTGAAGCCCTTGTCATTGTCTGCGCAACGCTTGAGAAGCGCGTCATCGGTGGTCGCCAAAGAGTCCGGGCCGCTGGTTCCGGCCATACGCCTCAAGCCGCAGCAGGCGGTTGGCAGAACGCCAGGGGATCTGCAGTTGGTGACGGAGGAGGGGATTTTTTTCGGCACCTATCGCAGCCCGCCCAGCGCTTCGCAACCGCGGAGCACTTACTACATTGCGAGCGGGGGCAGGTACTACCAGGTGAAGAGGGACCCTTACTTTGGCGGCCTGTGCCTGGTGGATGCCCGGCGCCCCGGCGCGTTTTACAAATTGCCCATCCGCAGGATGGCGAATGGCAAGTGGACCCATAACAAAGTCGGGTTGAGCGGTGGTAGCGATGAGGTGCGCAACCTGGGGCGCATAGGCGATTTGCGCGAGGCGTTCCCCGGGCATGTCTCCCCGGACGTGACAAGGGGGGCGTTGCAGGGCGAGGCCGTGGTGGCGAGGTTCAGTGAGGCGGCGGACAGCTACCTGTTCTCGCTCAATGCACAGACGTGCGTGATCGCTTCGTTGTACAACCCGACCACCCGGGTCGGGGCGGTCATTCATTTCGATCACAACATCCGCGCGCTGATCGAGCGAAGTGTCCGGGATGTGATGCGGCGCCTGGGGGGATCGGCCAAGGATGTCCGTGCCACCCTGGTCGGCGGTGACTGGTTGACGGGGGCTGACATCGGCGAGCCGGTCAGGCAGGTGATGAGGGGGCACGGGCTGCGACCGACCTGGGATCACTGGTCGTATTCTTCCTGCCTGGGCAATAACTATGGCGTGTCACTGGATCTGCGCACGGGTGTCACGTCGGTATTCAAGACGTCCGGCAGCCAGGTCGAACGCTTTTACATACCCGTCCTGGCGCGAGCGAAGAACAACACGGATCCGGTGTCCATGCGAGCTCGCGGATTCATGGCGCGCATGCGCAGCGACATCCTGGTCGAAAATGCCAACGGCGTCGTCCTCACCCAACAGGGGAGGCGGGCGAATGCTGCGAAGATCGAATCACACGCCTACTCCATGGTGGAGTTGAAGTGATCCGTCACTTGCGCCTTTGAGGCGCGCGCAAAAAAAGACCCCGGCCAATGGACCGGGGTCTTTTTACATCACGTGAGGCATCAGTGCTGGTTGCCCAGCTTGTGCTCCAGGTAATGGATGTTGACGCCGCCTTTGCAGAAGCCTTCGTCACGTACGAGATCGCGGTGCAGCGGGATGTTGGTCTTGATCCCGTCTACCACGATTTCGTCCAGCGCATTGCGCATGCGCGCCATGGCTTCGTCACGGGTCGCCCCGTAGGTGATCAGCTTGCCGATCAGCGAATCGTAGTTCGGCGGAACGGCATAACCGCTGTACAGGTGCGAATCGACGCGAACGCCATTGCCGCCCGGAGCATGGAAATGCTTGACCGTGCCTGGGCTTGGCATGAAGGTTTTCGGGTCTTCGGCGTTGATCCGGCATTCCAGCGCGTGACCGCGGATGACCACGTCATCCTGGGTGAACGACAGCTTGTTGCCGGCGGCGATGCTGAGCATCTCCTTGACGATGTCGATACCGGTGACCATTTCCGAAACCGGGTGCTCCACCTGAACACGGGTGTTCATTTCGATGAAGTAGAAACGACCGTTCTCGTACAGGAACTCGAAGGTACCGGCGCCGCGATAGCCGATGTCGATACACGCCTTGACGCAACGTGCCAGGACTTCCTCGCGCGCTTTCTCGTCGATGCCCGGTGCCGGCGCTTCTTCGAGGACCTTCTGGTGACGACGTTGCAGCGAGCAGTCGCGGTCGCCCAGATGGATGGCCTGGCCCTGGCCGTCGGACAGCACCTGGACTTCGACGTGACGCGGGTTGGTCAGGAATTTTTCCAGGTAGACCATCGGGTTGCCGAACGCCGCGCCCGCTTCGGAGCGGGTCAGTTTCGCCGAGGAAATCAGGTCTTCTTCCTTGTGTACCACGCGCATGCCGCGACCACCGCCGCCGCCAGCGGCCTTGATGATCACCGGGTAACCGACTTCGCGACCGATGCGCAAAGCGGTTTCTTCGTCTTCAGGCAGCGGGCCGTCGGAACCCGGAACGGTCGGTACACCAGCCGCGATCATGGCGTGCTTGGCCGAAACCTTGTCGCCCATCAGGCGGATGGTGTCGGCTTTCGGACCGATGAAGGCAAAACCGGAGTTTTCCACCTGTTCGGCGAAGTCGGCGTTTTCCGCCAGGAAACCGTAGCCCGGGTGAATGGCGGTGGCGCCGGTCACTTCGGCAGCGGCGATGATCGCCGGGATGTGCAGGTAGGAGTGCGCAGCCGACGCCGGACCGATGCAGACGGATTCGTCCGCCAGGCCCAGGTGCATCAGTTCTTTGTCGGCCTTGGAGTAAACGGCGACGGTCTTGATGCCCATCTCTTTGCAGGCACGCAGAATCCGCAGGGCGATCTCACCGCGGTTAGCGATCAGAACTTTTTCCAACTTCGCAGTCATCAAAGGCTCTCCGCGGTTCAAACGATGGTGAACAGCGGTTGGTCGTACTCAACCGGCTGGCCGTCTTCGACGAGGATGGATTCGATCACACCGCTGGTTTCAGCTTCGATGTGGTTCATCATCTTCATGGCTTCGACGATGCACAGGGTGTCGCCTTTCTTCACGGTCTGGCCGACTTCAACGAAGGACGGCGAGGATGGCGAAGACTTGCGATAGAACGTGCCCACCATTGGCGAACGAGCGACAGTGCCGTTCAGCGTCGGTGCCGCCGGTGCGGCTGGCGCTGCGGCGGCAACCGGGGCCGCTGCTGGAGCAGGCGCGGCGGCCGGAGCCTGCATCGGCGCCGGTGCATAGAACTGCTGGGCCGGGGTCTTGCTGTGGCGGCTGATGCGTACGGACTCTTCGCCTTCCTTGATCTCAAGCTCGTCGATGCCGGACTCTTCCAGCAATTCGATCAATTTCTTAACTTTACGGATATCCATGAATCATCAACTCCCAAGGGTCGGTCAGGGGCGTATAGCTTGTTGTTCAAGCTGCTCTAGGGCGGCCTCCAGGGCCAGTCGGTAACCGCTGGCGCCAAGGCCGCAGATCACTCCCACTGCTACATCGGAGAAGTAGGAGTGATGGCGGAAAGGTTCGCGTTTGTGCACGTTGGACAAGTGCACTTCGATGAATGGGATGCTCACCGCCAGCAGCGCGTCACGTAATGCGACACTTGTATGTGTAAAAGCTGCTGGATTGATCAAAATGAAATCCACGCCTTCGCCACGCGCGGCATGGATGCGGTCGATCAGTTCATATTCGGCGTTGCTTTGCAGATAGAGCAAATGATGGCCGGCGTTGCGGGCCCGCTGTTCCAGGTCCTGGTTGATCTGGGCCAGTGTCACGGCGCCGTAGACGCCCGGTTCACGGGTGCCCAGCAGGTTCAGGTTGGGTCCGTGCAGGACCAATAGGGTCGCCATCTGCTGTTCCTTGTTATCTGTGAGCAGGTATCAGAACCCGGCGACTATGCCGCAAAGCCTTAATGACTGTCCAGTTCTCGGCAATAGCCAGCACGATGAGCGATGTTTGCGCGAAATTTGTGACCCGGGTCTCTGATCCGGTCATACGGTTGGATACCGCCCCCTGTGGCAGCATCAATTCCCGGGTCCCGCGAATCGATGGGGGAGCGAGCTTGCTCACGATGACGGCGGCACATCCGACATCGATGCAAGCTGATCCACCGCTATCGCGAGCAAGCTCGCTCCCACAGGGGATCTGCG
>NZ_FMXV01000014.1:139183-189423 GCF_900104425.1 Pseudomonas sp. NFACC13-1
CAGGCTTCCCTCGAATCTAATGTGGGAGCGAGCTTGCTCGCGATGACGGCGGCATATCCAGCATCGATGCAAGCTGACGCACCGCTATCGCGAGCAAGCTCGCTCCCACAGTGATTCATGCAGTCTGTGGCGCTAAACCCGAAATGCCTGGACGGCGGTGTGCAAACGTCCGCCCAACACCAGTAGGTTGTCGCCCTGTTCCCGGCCCTGGCCGATGCGCAGCAGGTTGTCTGCGCCCAGTTGATGAATCCGCTCGCTGTGATCGCGGATTTCGCTGACGGCGCCGCTTTGCTGGGCGGTGACGTCGGCGATGCGTACCGCCGTGTCGGAGATGGTCTGGATGGCGCCGACGATCTCATCCAGCGCGCCGTCGGCCGCTTGCGCCTGGTTGGCGGTGGCTTCGGCGTGTTCGACCTGGGCGCGCATGCCGTCCACCGATTGGCGCGCGGCCAGTTGCAGGCGGGCGATCAGTGTCTGGATTTCGGCCGTGGCGCCGGCCGTGCGCTGGGCCAGGGAGCGGACTTCCTCGGCCACCACCGCAAAGCCCCGGCCCATTTCCCCGGCGCGAGCCGCTTCGATGGCCGCATTGAGCGCCAGCAGGTTGGTCTGGTCGGCAATCGAGCGAATCACTGTCAACACGCCGCCGATGGTGGCTGATTCCTCGGCCAGTTGCTCGATCATCTGCGCGTTGCCTTGCACTTCCCCTACCAACGCATGCAGGCCCGTGAGGCTCAGGCCGATGACTTTCTGCCCTTGCTCCACCGCTTGCCCGGCGCTGCGGCTGGCGCCTGCGGCCTGGCTGGCATCGCCGGCCACTTGCTGGATCGTCGCTTCCAGCTCGCTGAGGGAATCACGGATCAGCGCCGTATCGTCGGCCTGATCCTCCGCACCACTGTGCAGTTCGCCGCTCAGCTCGGCCAGGGCCCGGCTGCTGCCGGCGACCTGTTCGGCGTTCACCCGAATGGTGCCCACCAGGTCCACCAGGTAAGCGCGCAGGCGATTGAGCGAAGCCTCGATGTCCTGCATTTCGCGGTTGCTGGCGCCCACGTGGATGTCCCGGCTGAAGTCTCCCTCGGCCCAGGTCGACAGGGCTGGAGCCAGGTGCGTCAGGGTACGGGCCAGGCGCCGCTGCAAGGTGTCGATGAGCAGCGCGATCAGCAGGATCAGGCCGATCATCAGCCCCTGGATCATGCGAACCTCCCCCTGGATCTGCCCATGCTGGGCCCGTACCGCCGGCTCCAGGGTATCGATCGCCGTTTGCACGTCGGCGATTTTCAGGTGCGTGGCATTGCTCAGCTCGGTGCGTTTCTGGATCAGTTCGCGGGTGCGGGTCAATTCCGCCGGGTAACGGCCGAGCAGGCTGTTGAGTTCGCGCTTGAGGGCGATGCCCGCATCTTCGGCAACGGTTTTTTCCTGGGTCTCCAGGCCCATCAGCGCGGCGAAATCATCGCTGCCCGATTCGCTGCTGGCGGTGACACCCAACAGGGGCAGGCTGTCGAGGCGTTCGGCCTCGGCACGGATGCTCGCCAGTTCCCGTTCGACATCGGCAGCCAATTCACTACGGCCGCTGCTGACCAGTTTGTCCCGCGTGAGGGACAACCGACCCAGGTGCTGCGAAGCGGCAAACAACGGGGGCAGGTAGGCCGGGGCGCCATTGGCGTATTGGGCCAGTTGATCGAGGCTGGCGCTCAGTTCACGCTCGGCCTGCAGCAACAAGGCCTGCGGATCGCCAGCCAGTTTGCCGGCGGCCAACAGATCGGTCTTGCTGAAGCCGTCGAGGTTCGACAGGCTCGGGCGCAGGGTCTTGGCCAGCTCCGGGGGAAACTGGTCGAGGTCTTTCTGCAGCGTCTCCAAGGCCTGGGTGGCCGCGCTCAGGCGCAAGGCGTCGCCGCTGGCCAGGTAGTCCTCGATGTTGCGCGCCACTTCGCCCTGGAAATGCCGCGACAGGCCCAGGTAGCGCTCCATCAGCATGTAGGGCCGTTCCAGGGCGATCTGCGACCACCACAAGGTGGCTCCGAGGCCCAGGCAGACGGCAACTAAAAGAACGGTGTTGAGATTGGTCAGCAGCTTCAGGCGCATCAAGGGTCTACCGAGGGCAGAATCGTAAGTGCCTGAAGTTATTGCGTTTGCGTTACAGGTTTATGACCGAGTCAGTCGATTCCGATGAAAAGGTGGCACTTTGCTTTGATTGCCGGGCGCTCTGTACCCGGTTGCGTCCGGCATGCTTGGCACGGTACAGCGCTTCGTCCGCCTGGCTGGCCATCATCAGGCTGTCGGACTCATCGCTCATCTCCACCACGCCAGCGCTGAAGGTGCACCACAGATCCTGGGGCTGGGCCGGATAGTGGATTTCGGCAAAGCGCTGGCGAATTTCATCCAGCACTTTGCAGGCGGCGTCGATGTCGGTGTCGGGCATGACGATGGCGAACTCTTCGCCGCCGTAACGGCCGATGAAGTCGGTCTTGCGCAGGCGCTGCTTGAGAAACAGCGCCAGGCTCTTGATCACCCGGTCGCCCATGGGGTGGCCGTGGCTGTCATTGACCCGTTTGAAGTGATCGATGTCGAGCATGGCGAAGCTCAGGGGCTTGCCTTCGCGACGAGCGCGGAAGCTGCAATCCTCGAGCAGTTGCAGGATATGGGTGTGGTTGTACAGGCCGGTGAGGCTGTCGCGCACCATCCGCGCCTTGAGGTTGCGCGCCCGGGCGGCACGGTTGCGCACGGTGGTGATCAAGTGCCGGGGCTTGATCGGTTTGGTCAGGAAGTCGTCGCCACCTTCGCTCATGGCGTCGAGTTGCTTGTCCAGGTCGTCTTCGGCGGACAGATAGATGATCGGCACGCTGACATAACGGTCATTGTGACGGATGACCTTGGCCAGTTCCGTGCCGGTGCAGGCTGGCATGTACATGTCGAGGATGATCAGGTCGGGCTGGAAATCCGCCAGTTCGGCCATGGCCTGGATCGGCTCGATCAGCGTGCGGGTGATGATGCCGGCGCTGTTGAGCAGGCGCTCGGTGTGCAAGGCCTGGGCGCGGGAGTCATCGATGATCAGCACTTTGTAGGGGTCGTACTGGGCGACGCAGGTCAGCACTTCGATCTTTTCCAGCAGGCTCGAGGCTTCGAGGGTGCCGGTGAGGAATTCCTGCCCGCCGGCGCGTACCGCGGCCAGGCGTGTCGGGGTGTCGGTTTCCAGCAAGCTGAAGAACAGCAGCGGCAACGGTTGTTCCAGGCCTTCCTGGGCTTCGGCGGCCAGTTTCAGACCGGTGCCCGGGCCGCTGAAGTCCACGTCCATGACAATCGCCGCCGGCAGGCGCTCGACCATCGAGGCCCGAAATGCCGCGACACTGTCCAGTGCCTGGGCGCTGAGACCGAAGAACTCCAATTGCTTGGCCAGGCGTTCGGCGCGGTCATGGTCCTGCAGCATCACATAGATGGGTTTGCGCAGCGGCGGCAGGAAGGTCTGTTCGAGCTGGTCGCCGTGGCGCAGGCCGGTGCGAGACAAACGTTGCATCAGTCGGTTGAGTTCGGTGATCAGCTGGCTGCTCAGGCGCCCGCGATTGGCGTCCACCGCTTGCAGCGACTGGCTGATGCCTTGGGCCAGTTGGGTATGCTCGGGCTGTTCGAAGCGCTCGGCAAAGCGCAGCAAGCGCAGATTGGCTTCGCTGAGCTCCGACAGATCGGTGCTTGACCACTCACTGCGCTGCAGGCGCTGCCAAATCTCCAGCATCTGGCGAGCCTGATGAATCACCCGCTGGGCAAAGTGGTGCTTGAGGCGCTCACGGCTGGGGTCTTCTGGCTCGGTCATATCCTGACTACTAGTTAGGGTGCATGCTGAGGTCGACTGGTGGCTCTATGCTAGCACCTCTTTTCCTCCATATGAGTGTCATACGTCAATATTCTGTCCAGTCGCCTGATTCAGTTTGTGACCGGACAGTCTCGTAGGCCGATGGCGACGCTTCCTTTATAGTGCTGTTCGATTGCCCTGTCGCGCCCGGCATGGTTGGCGCCGCATTATCGCGTTTCAAATCAGGCACGATGGCGTAGGGTTGTGGTCGAACCGAGAACTCAAGTGATTGAAGGAACATCGCCATGCTGGACTGGAAAAACCGCGCGGGCAGCGCGCCTGAACGTGCCGCCGAGCCGAAATCGGACACCCGCAGCTACCTGGGTGGGCTTTTTTTCAGCCGCGCACTGGCCACGCTGATCGGCCTTTACCTGCTGGTGACCATTGCCCTGGGCTGGTACTGGAGCCAGGAGCCCGCGTTGTTCCCCGTGCAGCAGAACGCCCAGGCCGCAGCCGAGAGGGATGGCCGGCAAATGGTGGTGGGCTACACCACGGTCGAGACGCTCAAGACCGTGGCCGGGACCCTGCTGACCAAGCAAGGCGGCTACATTTCCAACGACCGCTTCCCGCCAGGCCTGTGGATGGACAACATGCCGAGCTGGGAGTACGGCGTGCTGGTGCAGGTTCGCGACCTGAGCCGCGCCCTGCGCAAGGACTTCGCCCGATCCCAGTCCCAGTCCGCCGAGGACGCCGACCTGGCCAAGGCCGAGCCGCGCTTCAACTTCGACAACCGCAGTTGGGTGTTGCCTTCCAGCGAATCCGAATACCAGGAAGGCATCAACTCCCTGAGCCGCTACCAGGCCCGGCTGTCCGATCCGAACCAGAAAAGCGCGCTGTTCTACGCCCGCGCCGACAACCTGAACAACTGGCTGGGGGATGTCGGCACGCGCCTGGGCTCGTTGTCCCAGCGCCTGTCGGCCAGCGTTGGCCGGGTCAAGCTCAACACCTCGCTGAAAACCGAAGTCACGGCCCCGGGCCAAGTGCCGCAGGTGGACGAAGAGGTGGTCGAGACCCCATGGCTGCAGATCGACAACGTGTTCTATGAAGCCCGCGGCCAGGCTTGGGCACTGTCGCACCTGCTGCGCGCCATCGAAGTGGACTTCGCCGATGTACTGGCGAAAAAGAATGCCACGGTCAGCGTGCGGCAGATCATTCGTGAACTGGAAGCGTCCCAGGAACCGGTCTGGAGCCCGATGATTCTCAACGGCAGCGGCTTCGGTGTGTTGGCGAACCACTCGCTGGTCATGGCCAACTACATTTCCCGGGCCAACGCAGCGGTCATCGATTTGCGGCAACTGCTGAACCAGGGCTGATCCATGAGCGAAAGCCCCCGGGAGGTCGCTCACCGAGCGGCCTCGGATGCCGAACTGATCGCGTGGGTCGACGAGCACGACAACCTGCTCGGCAGCCTGGTGCGTTCGCAGCTGCGCGAGCGCGGCCTGATCGGGCGTGGCACCTACATCATGCTGTTCAATTCGGCCGGTGAACTGTGTGTTCACCGGCGCACCCTGAGCAAGGCCATCTACCCGGGTTTCTGGGACGTGGCGGCGGGCGGCATGGTCCAGGCCGACGAGACCTACGCCGAGTCGGCCGCCCGTGAGCTGGCGGAAGAACTGGGCGTGAGCGGCGTGGAACTGACCGCCCACGACCATTTTTATTTCGAAGACCCCGGCAGTCGCCTGTGGTGTTCGGCGTTCTCGGCGGTGTGGGACGGCCCGCTGGTCCTGCAGCCTGAAGAAGTCCTCGAAGCGCGTTTCCTGCCGCTTGAACAGGTGCTCGATGAAATCCAGCGCATGCCTTACTGCCCGGACTCCCTGGCGGCGCTTGAACGCTATTTGCGTGCCCAGGGTGGCGACGTCGCAAAGAAGCTATAAATTGGCGCTGATTGGCCCTTAGCAAGTCGGCTTTTTGCCGTTACACTGCGCGACTTTTCAAGCTGAACCGCGTCTGCGGTCCAGTAGCGCTGCCCCTGCCTGAGTGGGGTTTCGCGGTCGAGGCACGTTCTCCCCTCGACCAGTCTTTGTCCTCCCGAGAGGATTGCCGGTGGCCAAAAAAGCCGCATCCTTCGCCGCCCTGGGCGGCCTGGTATTTTCTACCGACGCCGGTCGTCATTGCCCTGATTGCCGTCAACCGGTGGATGCCTGCATCTGCAAACAGACCGCCATCCCTGCCGGTGACGGCATTGCCCGTGTGCGCCGTGAAAGCAAAGGTCGCGGCGGCAAGACGGTGACCACGATCACCGGCGTGCCGTTGGCCGAAGACGCGCTCAAGGAGCTGGCCACCACATTGAAGAAACGTTGTGGCACCGGTGGTGCGTTGAAAGACGGCATCATCGAGATCCAGGGCGATCACGTCGAGCTGCTGCTGGCGGAACTGGTCAAGCACGGCTTCAAGGCAAAGAAATCCGGCGGCTAGCAGCTTCTGTGAAAACCACCCTCGGCTTGACCCGGACCTGACGTTCGAGGTCGCCCGCATGGTTTTCACAGAGCCTGTTCTGAACGGGTTTCTAAACTCATCGCTGGGAGCAGGGTCTACCTTGCTAACAGGCAATTCGTCATTTTCACTCTCTAGACTGCCCCAGCCTCCGACCGGATGGTGCATTTTGACTTCTTTATAGGGGACTTCGATGTCCGTACGACGCACACGCAAAGACGATGGCAGCCAATGGACAGTTGCGGACAGCCGCAGCGTTTACGGGATTCGCCATTGGGGGGCCGGGTATTTCGCGATCAATGAAGCCGGTCGCGTCGAAGTCCGTCCGAACGGTCCCGGCAGTTCGCCCATCGACCTGTTCGAGCAAGTCGACCAGTTGCGCCAGAGCGGCCTCTCGCTGCCTTTGCTGGTGCGCTTTCCCGACATCCTGCAAGACCGCGTGCGCCAGCTGACCGGCGCGTTCGACAGCAACATCGCGCGCCTGGAATACCAGAGCAAGTACACCGCGCTCTACCCGATCAAAGTCAACCAGCAGGAAGCGGTGATCGAGAACATCATCGCCACCCAGAACGTCTCCATCGGCCTGGAAGCCGGTTCCAAGCCGGAGCTGCTGGCGGTGCTGGCCCTCGCGCCGAAGGGCGGCACCATCGTCTGCAACGGCTACAAGGACCGCGAGTTCATTCGCCTGGCGCTGATGGGCCAGAAGCTGGGTCACAACGTCTTCATCGTCATCGAGAAAGAGTCCGAAGTCGGCCTGGTGATCGAAGAGGCCGCGGTGCTCAAGGTCAAGCCACAGGTCGGCCTGCGCGTGCGGCTGTCGTCCCTGGCGTCGAGCAAGTGGGCCGATACCGGTGGCGAGAAGTCCAAGTTCGGCTTGTCGGCCGCGCAACTGCTGTCGGTGGTCGAGCGCTTCCGCGCCGCAGGCCTGGACCAGGGCATTCGCCTGTTGCACTTCCACATGGGCTCGCAGATCGCCAACCTGGCGGACTACCAGCACGGCTTCAAGGAAGCGATCCGTTACTACGGTGAGCTGCGCAATCTCGGCCTGCCGGTGGATCACATCGACGTCGGCGGTGGCCTGGGCGTGGACTACGACGGCACGCACTCGCGCAACGCCAGTTCGATCAACTACGACATGGACGATTACGCCGGTGTCGTGGTCGGCATGCTCAAGGAGTTCTGCGATGCCCAGAGCCTGCCGCACCCGCACATCTTCTCGGAAAGCGGCCGCTCGCTGACCGCCCACCACGCGATGCTGGTGGTGCAGGTGACCGACGTCGAAAAACACAACGACGACGTGCCGGTGATCGACAACAAGCAGGAACTGCCGGAAACCGTGCAATGGCTGGTTGACCTGCTGGGCCCGACCGATATCGAGATGGTCACCGAGACCTACTGGCGCGCCACGCACTACATGAGCGACGTGGCGACCCAATATGCCGACGGCAAGCTGACCCTGGCGGAGAAAGCCTTGGCCGAGCAGTGCTACTTTGCCGTGTGCCGTCGCCTGCACAACTCGTTGAAGGCCCGCCAGCGCTCGCACCGCCAGGTGCTGGATGAGCTCAATGACAAGCTGGCCGACAAATACATCTGCAACTTCTCGGTGTTCCAGAGCCTGCCGGACACCTGGGCCATCGGCCAGGTACTGCCGATCCTGCCACTGCATCGCCTGGACGAAGAGCCGCTGCGCCGCGCCGTGCTGCAGGACCTGACCTGCGACTCCGATGGCAAGATCAAGCAGTACGTCGACGAGCAGAGCATCGAGACCAGCCTGCCGGTTCACGCTCTCAATCCGGGCGAAGACTACCTGCTGGGCATCTTCCTGGTGGGCGCCTACCAGGAAATCCTCGGTGACATGCACAACCTGTTCGGCGACACCGACTCGGTGAACATCTACCAGAACGCCGATGGCAGCGTGTACCACGCCGGTATCGAAACCCACGACACCATCGAAGACATGCTGCGTTACGTGCACTTGTCGCCGGAGGAGTTGATGACTCACTACCGCGACAAATGCGCCAGCGCCCGTATCAGCGCCGCCGAGCGCACCCAGTTTCTCGATGCGCTGCGCCTGGGGCTGACGCGTTCGTCGTACCTGTCTTCCTGACGGAGAGACAGCGCCAATAGCCGTCCCCTCAATGCCCGCTGGGGCTGTCAGAAAACACACCGCACATCGCGGGTTTTTTCTGATAGTTCCGGAGGGCATTTTTGTTTACGCCACGGCTATTTCTTCACACCGGTGCATTTAATCGGTGATGTCCTTATTTCGTGTAGTCCCTTTCCTAACCTGTACTTGCCCCCTCTACTCGACCATGGCGGTCGGCGAGAATCCCCGACCGCCCCTCCTGTAGAGATACGCCGATGTCCGATCCAGCCTGCGAGCCAGCATTTCGTCTGGAAATAGCCGGCCTGCCCGAGCCTGTTGACGTGGTGGCCTTCACGGGTAGCGAAGCCATTAGCGAACCCTTTATCTATGAAGTGGAGCTTCTGTTGCACGATGCGAACCTGGACTTGGCGAGCCTGCTGTACCGCAGCGCCTGGTTGAGTTTCGGGACCCCGGGCCGGGGCATTCATGGGCAACTCCATGAATTGGTCCAGCACCGTCACGGCGCCGGTTGCCGGGTGCGTATCGGGCCGAAGCTGGCGTGTCTGGCGCAGCGCTTCAGCCAGCGGGTGTTCAGTGCCCGCTCGGTGCCGCAGATCATTCGCCAGGTGCTCAAGGCCCATGGCATCAGCGGCCGCCGCCTGTGCCTGGACCTGAGCGGCGATTATCCGCCCCAGGATTTCTGTACCCAGTATCGGGAATCGGACCTGCAGTTCCTCCAGCGCGTGTGCGCCCGGGCGGGTATCCACTTTCATTTCGAACACACGCGGGACGGGCATTGCCTGGTGTTCGCCGACAATCCCCACAGTTTTCCCCCTGCTGGCAAGGCTGTCTACATGGACGACGGGCTAGTCGCCGCGGTGCGGACCTTCAGCGTGCACACCGATGTGTCGGGGCAGCAGGTTGCCCAGGGGCGCAGCGAACTGACAAACCTGCGCAGTGGCCAGGTGCTGACGTTGACGGACCATCCGTTTGCCGGTTGGAACCGGCGCTGGCTGTTGACGAAGGTCGAGCATCGCGCCCAGGGGGGGGTGTATGGCAACCATTTCAAGGCCATTCCCCGGGGCGTGCTGTTCGTGCCGGACAGTGTCCCGGCCACACCACGCATGGTCAGCCGGCAACGCGGCTGGGTCGTGGCGGTGGACGAGTCGCCGGAACTGGGGGCGGGGCGCGTGGCGGTGGAGTTCGACTGGGTCTACCAGGGCGAAGGTTCCAGCCCCAGTCATTGCTGGCTGCCCTTGGCGCCGGAGCTGGCTGCCGGCGGGGCGGCCGCGCTGTGTGACGGTACCGAGGTGCTGGTGAGCTTTATCGAAGGTGATCCGGATCGGCCGCTGATCAGTGCATTTCTGGGCGAGCCTGCCTCGGCAGCGGTTGCCGATGAGTCATCTTCAGGCGAAACACTTGGGCGGTCGGTTGCCGATCCGGTGCTGTTGTCGGCGATGCGGGAGGCCGAGCCGCTGGTCTTGTTGTGCCTGTTGCCCGAGGGCGGGCCTTTCAATCCCTGCGGCCAACCGCTGTGCACCTGCCGTATGCTCATGGGGCGCGGCGCGGGCGCTGCTCGATGAGCGCGGCCGTGCCTGGATCAACGCCGCAGTGGTTGCTGCTGGACGTACCGAGTGCGCCTGAGGCGGTGCGGCTGGTGCATGCGCAGTTCGCCGAGGCCCGGTGTTTTGCCCTGTTCGAAGGCACCGAGTTGCATGGGCTTCGCGAGCACGGCCCGCTGTTGGTGGATCTGCGCCAATCACCCGCGCTGGTCAGTCTTTGTCACCTGGACCCGCGCGCCTGGCCGGGGTTGTTGTTGGCCAGTCCAAAGCCCGTCGTGCAATTGCTCACGCATCTGCGACGCATGCTGACGGTGACACTGGGCCTGCATCACAAAGCCCTGTTGAATTACTACAACCCGCACACCGCCAGCTATTTTTTCGACGGTTGCGATTCCCATGAGCTCAGTTGCTGGCTGGGTCCGATCAGCCTGGCGCGCTGGTTCGGTGGCACGTGGGCCGACCGGGCGATCGGCAGCCAGGGCTGGCAACAACTGTCCAACCCGGGACTGCCGGTGGCGGCGCTGGAGAAAGAGCACGGCCTCAGCGACCGACAGCAGGGCCAGTTGCAACGATGCCTGTTGGAGCGCCACGCGTGGCAATGGTGCCGCTCCACCGGGCGTGATTACCGTCGCCTCTGGGAGGATTTGCAGCAGGGGCTGGCGTTGGGATTCACCGAGCGGACGGTGCTCGATGACTGGCTGTGGCTGCGCTTGCAATACCCCGATGCCCGGCCCATTCCGGGGCCGGAGGGAGGTTCGCAGCGCGAGCGTCTCGATCACCTGCGGCGGCGGTGGCGGGGTCGCCAGGATTGAAGGTTATGGGGGCGGCGCGCCGAGCCAACGGTCGCGCCGCTGCAAATGCCAGGCAAATGCACCGAGGGTCAGGCTGCGCAGGGCCATGAACAGCAGGAAGGTGATCCACAGCCCATGGTTGCCCAAGCCCAGCAGCATCCAGGCGATCGGCGATACGAGCAGTAGGGTCAGGACCATGCCGTTGCGCATTTCCCGGGCACGGGTGGCACCGATGAACAGGCCGTCGAGCAAGTAGCTCCAGACCGCGATCAGCGGCAAGGTCGCCAGGTAGGGCAGGTAGTCGTAAGCGGTGGCGCGCACGTCGGGGATATCGGTTTGCATGTCGATGAACAAGTGGCCGGCGAGCAGGAACAGCAGGGCAAAGCCGAGGCTTGCAATCAGTGACCAACCGCCGGCCACCACCAGCGAGCGGCGCAGGGCCAGGCGGTCGCGGGCGCCAATGGCATGGCCGCACAGGGCTTCCACGGCGTGGGCCAGGCCGTCCAGGGCATGGGCAGTCAGCAGCAGGCCGTTGAGCAGCAAGGCATTGGCCGCCACGGTGGCGTCCCCCAGGCGCGCGCCTTGCACCGTGATCAGGAAAAACACCGCTTGCAGTGCCAGGCTGCGAATGAAGATGTCCCGATTCACCGCCAGCAGCGGACGCCAGTTCTGCCACATGCCCAGGGCCGCCCAGGCAATCTGCCCGGGCCAGGCCCGCAGTGTCTTGCGAGCCAGGGCCAGGCCGACCAGCGCTCCGGTCCACTCGGCAATCACCGACGCCCGGGCCGAACCGGTCACGCCCCAGTCCAGGCCGATCACGAACCAAAGGTTCAGGGCGATGTTGACCAGGTTGGTCACCAACAGGATCGCCAACGGCGCACGGGCATTCTGGGCACCGAGGAACCAGCCCACCAGCGCATAGCTGGCCAGCGCCGCCGGCAAGCCGAAGAGCCGGGTATGGAAGAAGTCGCGGGTCAACTGGTTGAGCTCGGCGGACGGCTGCATGAAATGCAACGCCACGTCGCTCAACGGCACACCGACGGCACCGAGCAGCAGCGCCAGCCCCATCGCCAACAGCAGTCCTTGCCACAACACTTGCCGCAACGCCGCTCCGTCACCCCGCCCGGCGGCCTGGGCGGCGAACCCGGTGGTGCCCATGCGCAAGAAACCCATGGCCCACGCCAACACCGTATACAAGCTCGCCCCGACCGCCACGGCGCCCAACTGGTGGGCATGGGGCAAATGGCCGATGACGGTGCTGTCCACCAACGCCACCAGCGGCACGGAGATGTTCGAGAGAATCATCGGCGCAGCCAGTGCCCAGACCCGGCGATGGGTCAGGCGGTCGCGCCAGTCGGTGATCAGGTTGGACATGCGGGCTCCTTGATGGAGCGCGATTGTAGCGGGTTCTTGGATTGATCGTGCCCACGTCCCGCGTGGGATGCCTCCATAAATCTGTGGGAGCAAGGCTTGCCCGCGATGAGGATGACGCGGTCTTTCAGGGAACCGAGGCGTCTGTATCGCGAGCAAGCTTTGCTCCCACAAGTGCTCTGGACCCTAGTGAATGATCCAACTCAACAACCACAGCCCCAGCACCAGCCAGATGATGCCCATGACGATCGAGGCCCGCATGAAGGCGCGGATGGCCGAGTACAGCAGCATCAACCCGAGGATCAGCGCGATGATGCTGATGATCGAAGTGTCCATGCCCAAGGTGCGTGACAGCCCATCGACGAAGTTGCCGCCGGCGTTGGCCAGGGTGTTGAAGAGGCCGCTGAGCAGGTCGACGATGAAACGGATTACCGAACCGAGCGCCTGGCCGAGCCATTCGAAAAAGCTTTCTACCTGCATATGTGCATCCTGATGGGAGGGAATCCGAGCTGAGCCGTTGGCTCCTGATTGTAGGAGCTGTGGCGGCCGAGTTGGTTCGATTATGGGGCAAACCGTCGCTTCGTACCGAGACTCTTGCCTTCCCCGGTCATCCCCCTGAAGCTATGCGCATTCAGGAGAACCCGATGAACCTTGTTGAACTGACCGAACGCCTGCACGCCATTCGTGACCATAACGATTGGCGGCAATTCCACAGCCCGAAAAACCTCGCCATGGCCGCCAGTGTGGAAATGGCCGAGCTGGTGGAGATTTTCCAGTGGCTGACCGAGGACCAGTCGCGCCAGTTGCCGGCGGACAAACTGGCCCACGCCGGGCAGGAAGTCGGTGACATCGTGTTGTACCTGTTGCTGCTTTGCAGCGAGCTGGGCCTGGATATGGACGCCGTGGTGCGCAGCAAGCTGGCCGACAGCGAACGGCGTTTCGGCCAATGAGCGACCGTCATTTCGATCAGCTCGCCACGCGCTTCGCGGAAAAAATCTACGGCGGGGCCAAGGGCGCCATCCGCCTGGCGGTGCTTCAGGCCGATCTGCTGGAAACCTTGCCGCAGCGTCCATTGCGTGTGCTGGACATCGGCGCTGGCCTGGGCCACATGTCGTCGTGGTTGGCCGAGCGCGGTCACCAGGTGACCCTGGCCGAGCCGGCCGAGCCCATGCTCGAAGGCGCCCGTCAGCGTTTTGCCGAGGCGGGCCAGCAGGCCACGTTCATCCAGGCACCGTGGCAGGACCTGCTCGGCCAACTGACCGAGCCTTACGACCTGGTGCTGTGTCACGCGGTGCTGGAGTGGCTGGCCGAGCCCCACGCGATCCTGCCGGTGCTACATCAACTGACGGCGCCTGGCGGTTGGCTGTCCCTGGCGTTCTACAACCGCGACGCGCTGGTCTATCGCAATCTGCTCAAGGGGCATTTCCGCAAGTTGCGCAAAAATGACATGGCCGGCGAAAAACAGAGCCTGACGCCGCAACAACCCCTTGATCCGCGAGATCTGGCGGCGCAACTTGAAGGCCTGTGGCAGGTCGAAAGCCAGAGTGGCGTACGGGTTTTCCATGACTACATGCCGGTGGAGTTCCAGGGCCGCGTGGAACTTGCGCAGTTGCTGGAAATGGAACTGGCCCACCGTCGCCATCCGGCGTTTGCCGGGTTGGGACGTTATCTGCACTGGATCTGCCGTCCCCTCTGATCCGCACGTGCAATTGGAGCGCGAAATGAAAGGTCGTTCAGGGTTGTTGGTGCTGTGCCTGGGGCTGGTGGCCTGCCAGGGCAGCAACCCCTATGTCGCCACCTCCAATCCGTTGCCGCCGGCACCACCGCAGGCCGCCACGGTGTTCGACCGCAGCGCCTACCCGGCGCCGCCCCGTGATTACGGGCGCTATCGCAGCTGGGCCTGGCGCGACGGGCGCCTACCGCCGGGCACGGCCTGGGCGGATTCGGCCCAAGTGGCCGAAGCGGTGAGCAATGCCCTCGACCAGCGTGGCCTGCGGCCGCTGCATGACAACCGGCCCGCCGACCTGTTCGTCAGCGCCGACCTGCGCCTGGAGACCCGCGTGCGCCAGGTCCGGGATGATTATGATGCCGGCTATTACGGCGGCTATAACCGGTATGACCGCTACGGTCCGGGTTATGGCGTGTACCATCCGGTGCCGATGGTGCGCACCTATCAGGAGCAAGTCGTGGTGGTCCGGGTGGACCTGTTCGATGCGCGCACCGGTCAGCCGGTGTGGAGCGCCAGCGCCGAGACGGGCCAGCGGGGCAGCCAGAGCGAACGCAGCGATGCCATTCGCGAGGCGGTGGAAAAAGCCATGTCGGCGTATCCCCCAAGTTGATTACGCAACGGAGAAAAACCATGTTTCGCCGTCTTGCTCTATTGGCCTTCACCCTGTTGCTGGGGGCTTGTGCTTCTAACCAGGTCAACCATGACTTCGATACCAGCCGTGACTTTGCGGCGTATCGCAGTTGGAGCTGGAAAGACCCGGCGCTGCAGTATCGCCCCGATGACCCACGCATCAAGAGCGACCTGACCGAACAGCGGATCCGCCAGGCGGTGGCCGATCAACTCGACCAGCGCGGCTTGCGCCCGGCTGCGGCGGGCGGGCGCAGCGATGTGCTGGTCCAGGCCTATTTGATCGTCGAGGACCGCCAGCAGCAGGTCACCACTAACTACGGCGGCGGTTGGGGTGGCCCGTGGAATGGCTACTGGGGTGGGCCGATGTACAACGAAACCCGCAACATCAGCTACAAAGTCGCCACCGTGCAGATCGACCTGCTCGACGGCAAGGACGGCAAGCTGGTGTGGCGTGGCAGTGATGAACAACTGCTCAGCAACTCCCCCAACCCGGCCGACCGCAACACCGCCGTGCGCGAGACGGTCGGGCGGATTCTGTCCAACTACCCGCCGCGCTGAACACGGCGAATTCAAGATGAATGGAGGCTGAGCCACCGCCATCGCGAGCAAGCTCGCTCCCACAGGGGTTGGCGGTGGACATCGAATCTATGAACACCCCGAAGCAAACTGTGGGAGCGAGCTTGCTCGCGAAGACGGCGGTACATTCGACCTCGATGCAAGCTGACCCAGCGCCATCGCGGGCAAGCTCGCTCCCACAGGGGATGGACCCTGCTCAAGTCACCGGCCGCCACTCTCCCGCCATATGTTCCAGCGCCCCGATCCCCACCAGCTGCAGTTGCCCACTGGAGCCCGCCGCGCTGGACAGCAGGGTCACTTCGCTAGGCAGGCGCACCGGTTTCTTGAAGGTCACCTCGATCTCGATGTTGGCCTCGGGCAGGTGGTCATCCAGCGCCGCGAGGGTCCTGGCCTTGTTCCACAAGCCATGGGCGATGGCGGTGGGGAAGCCGAACAGCCTGGCGCTGATACCGCTCAGGTGAATCGGGTTGTAGTCGCCGGACACCTTGGCGTACTGCCGGCCAATGTCGGCCGGCGCGGTCCAGTGCGCCACCTCCATCAAGGGCAGGCTGATATCCGGCCGGTCTTCCACCAGCGCGCTGTCAAGCTGGACCCCCTTGCACAGCATCTGGCTCTCAGCCTCCCATAAAGGGCCCAACTGGTCATCGATGTGGGTCACGAGATTGAACACCGCGCCCTTGGGATGGGCTTGCAGGTTCTCGACATGGACGCTGGCCCGCACCTGGCCGACCCCGCCCATGGGCCGCAATACGCGAATGCGGTTGTTCAAGTGGATCAGCCCCAGCAGCGGAAAGGGAAAGTCCCGCCCCGTGAGCAATTGCATCTGCAGGGCAAACGCCAGAACGTGGGGATAAGTCGGCGGCAGCAGTCCGTTATCGACGAAACCGCACACTTTGCGATAGGCCGCCAGCCGTTGCGGGTCGACTTGAAGCACCTGGCGCAAGCCTTCCTCGGGCAAGGTCGTTCCGGTGACCTTGCGCCGCGTCGCCGCTTTTGAATAGAGCCCGGACATGGATGGCGGGCTGCTGACCTCATGCCATTGGATCGTCATGGTCATGCTCCCAAAAGGCTTTGCCCGCATACCCGCAGGGCCTGCCCGGTCACGGCGCCCGTGCCCGGCTGCGCGAGCCAGGCCACGGCTTCGGCGACATCTTGAGGCAGGCCGCCCTGGCCGAGGGAACTCATGCGCCGCCCGGCCTCGCGCAAGGCGAAGGGGATCTCGGCGGTCATGCGGGTTTCAATGAAGCCCGGCGCCACGGCGTTGATGCTGATGCCCCGAGATTGCAGCAGCGGCGCCCAGGCCTGGGCCAGGCCGATCAGCCCGGCCTTGCTCGCCGCATAGTTGGTCTGCCCACGGTTGCCGGCAATGCCGCTGATGGAGGCCAGCAGGACGACCCGGCCATTGTCGCGCAGGGTGCCGCTGTCGAGCAGGGCCTTGGTCAGCACTTGCGGAGCGTTGAGGTTGACGGCCAACACGGCGTCCCAGAATTCCGGGGTCATGTTGGCGAGGGTCTTGTCCCGGGTGATGCCGGCGTTGTGCACCACGATGTCGACCCCGTCGGGCAGGTGCTCGATCAACTGGGCGGCGGCATCTTCGGCGCAGATATCCAGCGTGACGCTGCGCCCGCTCAAGCGCGCCGCCAAGGCATCGAGGTCTGTCTTGGCCTGGGGAACGTCCAACAGGATCACGTCGGCGCCATCGCGGGCCAGGGTTTCGGCGATGGAGGCGCCGATCCCGCGGGCCGCGCCAGTGACCAGCGCCTTGAGCCCCGTAAGCGGTCGGGTCCAGTCATGGACCTGGGTGCCACAGGCGTCGAGGCGAATGACCTGCCCGGAAATGAAGGCACTCTTGGGCGACAGGAAAAACCGCAGCGCACCTTCCAGCTGGGCTTCGGCACCGTCGCCGACATACAGCAGTTGCAGCGTCCCGCCGTGGCGCAGCTCTTTGGCCAGGGAACGGCTGAAACCTTCCAACGCCCGCTGGGCACTGGCGGCGAACGGATCGCCAAGGCTTTGCGGCGCGCGTCCCAGGATGACGACATGGGCGCTGTGGTCGAGGTTCTTCATCAGCGGCTGGAAAAATTCCCGCAACTGCTTGAGCTGGTCGACCTGCACCAAATGGCTGGCGTCGTACACCACGGCCTTGATTTTCGGGCCGTGGCCGGGGATCCACTCGGTGGCCACGGTCGGTTCGCCGCCGTAGATGAAAATGGTGTCGGTCAGGCGCTTGGCGAACGTGCCGATCTGTTCGGTCAACGGCCCGCCGCCCAGCAGCAGTGCGCCTTCGATAGGCCGCAGCCGCCCGGCCTGCCAGCGCTCCAGGCGTACCGGCGATGGCAGGCCGAGGGACCCGACCATGCGCCGGCCAATGGGCGAATTGGCGAAGTCGATATAACGGTCAGACATGGAACACACTCCGACTGATGAGGTTCCAAGTGTGGACCATGATTGGCAATCAGTCGTTCGATCGGCGAGATAAAGCCTAAGCTTGAGCGGGAGCGCTTTGTCCAGGGCACCGAACCCCTGTGGGAGCAAAGCTTGCTCGCGATACAGACACCGCGTTTTTCAGTAGGCCGCGTCATCGTTCAACGCGAGCAAGCTTTGCTCCCACAGGGGGCGGTTGAGTTTTCTCAGTGCATCAGACTTACAGGGGAGTTCTTCATGACACAACTACGCCGCGTCGCGATCATCGGTGGTAACCGCATTCCTTTCGCCCGCTCCAACGGGCCCTATGCCACCGCCAGCAACCAGGCGATGTTGACGGCGGCCCTCGAGGGGTTGATCGAACGCTACAACCTGCATGGCTTGCACATCGGCGAAGTGGCTGCCGGTGCGGTGCTCAAGCACTCCCGGGATACGAACCTGACCCGCGAATGCGTGCTCGGTTCGCGGCTGTCGCCCACCACGCCGGCCTATGACGTACAACAGGCCTGTGGCACCGGGTTGGAAACGGTGCTGCTGGTGGCCAACAAGATCGCCCTGGGCCAGATCGACAGCGCCATTGCCGGCGGCGTCGACACCACGTCGGATGCGCCCATCGGGGTCAATGAAGGGTTGCGCAAGATCTTGCTGCAAGCCAATCGCGCCAGGACCACCGCCGAGAAAATCAAAATATTCCTGCAATTGCGCCCCCAGCACCTGGTGCCGGACTTGCCGCGCATCAACGAGCCGCGTACCGGCCTGAGCATGGGCGAGCACTGTGAATTGATGGCCCAGACCTGGCAGATCCCCCGGGAGGCCCAAGACCAGTTGGCCCTGGAAAGCCATCAGAAAATGGCCGCGTCCTACGCCGAAGGTTGGCAGAACGACTTGATGACACCGTTTCTCGGCCTGACCCGGGACAACAACCTGCGCCCGGACTTGACCCTGGAGAAACTCGCCTCCCTCAAGCCGGCCTTCGAAAAAAGTGCCAGGGGCACGCTGACGGCGGGCAACTCCACACCACTGACCGACGGTGCCTCGTTGGTGCTGCTGGGCAGCGAAGAGTGGGCCAAGGCCCGGGGCCTGCCGATACTGGCGTACCTGCGCGACGGTGAAACGGCGGCGGTGGATTTCGTCAATGGCGCTGAAGGGTTGCTGATGGCCCCGGTCTACGCCGTGCCGCGATTGCTGGCGCGCAACAGCCTGACCTTGCAGGACTTCGATTACTTCGAGATCCACGAAGCGTTCGCCGCCCAAGTGTTGTGCACGCTGAAGGCCTGGGAAGACCCGGACTATTGCAAGACCCGTCTGGGCCTCGACGCGCCGCTGGGGTCCATCGACCGCGGTCGGTTGAACGTGAAAGGCAGTTCCCTGGCCGCCGGGCATCCGTTTGCCGCCACGGGCGGGCGCATTGTCGCCAACCTCGCCAAGTTGCTGGATGCCGCCGGGCGAGGTCGCGGGTTGATTTCCATCTGCGCCGCCGCCGGTCAGGGTGTGACGGCGATCATCGAGCGTTGACGAGAGTGCCCTCCTGGCGGGACGCCAGTGCCTTGTGCCGGCTGGCGTAGTGCTCGGCCAGGATCGAGCAGACGATCAACTGCAGCGGGTGGTAGATCATGATCGGCAGCAGAATCAGCCCCAGGCCGGGATGGTTGCCGAAAATCAACGCCGCCATCGGCACCCCGGCGGCGAGGGATTTCTTGCTGGCGCAGAACACCGCGGCGACTTCGTCGGCGCTGTTGAATTTCAGGGCGCGGGCGGTGCGGGTGGTCGCCCACAGGATGATTGCCAGCAGCACGGCACTGCCCACCACTGCGCTGAGCAACACGCCGTTGCCTTGCTGGCGCCAGATGCCGGACACCATCGAGTTGCAGAAGGCCGCGTAGACCAGCAGCAGGATCACCAGCTTGTCGATGACGCTGGTGTAGCGTTTGTAGCGACCGAAAAAGCCGGCCAGCCAACGCCGCAGGAACTGGCCCAGCACCAGCGGCAGCAGCAACATCATGCACAGGTCGAGCAAGGTCGAACCCAGGTCGATGCCACCGGCACCGCTGCCGACCACGAAACTGACCAGCAACGGTGTCAGGAAAATGCCCAGTACGCTGGACAGGCTCGCGTTGAGAATCGCCGCCGGCACGTTACCTTTTGCGCTGCCAGTCAGGGCCACCGAGGAAGAAATCGTCGAGGGCAGGGCGCACAGGTAGAAGAACCCCAGCATCAGCAGCGCCGGCACATGGCTGCCCAGCAGCCAGTTGCTGAGCAGCCAGAGCAACGGAAATACGCCAAAGGTGAAAGCCTGCACCATCACGTGCAGCCGGATGTTCTTCAGGCCGTGGCGGATCTGCTCGCCGGACAGGTTGACCCCGTGCAGGAAGAACACCACGAAGATGCCGATGTTGACCACCCATTCGGCATGCATGGCACCGCCCGTGGCACCAAAGGTGGGAAAGAAGTACGCCAGCAGCGTGGCGAGCACCATGCCGCACAGGAACCAGTCGGTCACCATGCGTTTGAGGTGTCTGAAGATATGCATAGGGCACCGCATGTTGTAAGAAAAGTCGACTTAGCCTACCGTCGCCCCTATTCAGTCGTCTTGCGACATAAGGCCAATCAATGCCGCCTAACGGACACCAGCAGCTGGAGCGACGTATCCCCGACCTGGCGCAATTGCCGAGGCCGCTGTACGCCCGTGTCGAAAGTTTGAGCGCCGGTTCCTGGACGCAAGCCCATCGTCATGACTGGGTGCAATTTTCCTACGCCATCAGCGGCGTTCTCGGCGTACACACCGCCGCCGGCAGTTTCTTCGCCCCGCCACAACGGGGCATCTGGATCCCCGCCGACCTGGAACATCAGGTGGTGACCTCCACCCGGGCGGAAATGCGCAGCCTGTATGTCCATCGTCACGCCTGCCCCTGGGCCGATGAGCGCTGTCGGGTGCTGGAAGTCACGCCACTGGCCCGTGAGTTGATCAAGGTGTTCTGCCAGCTGCCGGTCGATTATCCCCAAGGCGATACCCAGGAAGAACGGCTGGTGCAGGTGTTGCTGGACCAGTTGGCGACGTTGCCGGAAGTGGGATTTTCCCTGCCGCTGCCGCGACATGCCCGCTTGCTGGCGCTGTGTAACGAATTGATCGAACAACCTGAACAGAACGTCACCTTGCAAGCCTGGTCTGAACGTCTGGGCACATCGGAAAAAACCCTGATGCGTCTGTTCCAGCGTGAGACCGGCCTGAGCTTTCGTGCCTGGCGCCAGCGCATGCGCCTGTTGTCGTCCCTGGGCTCGTTGGAGAAAGGGGACAGCGTCACCAGCGCCGCGTTGTCGTGTGGGTACGATTCAACGTCCGCATTCATTGCCGCGTTCAAGGGGATGTTCGGGTATACGCCGGGGGAGTTGTTCAAGCATTGAGTTGTCGGTACACATGCCTGTCAGCTCTTGTCGCAAATACCTGGGTATCGAGTTGCCAACGCCAGCGCCGGTCTCGGCTATGATTCGACGCCGTCGATTGATCCGGCACATTGTGTGCATCACAGGTTCATAGGTCGGCAACCCCTCCCCGTGGAGGAAGGATTGCCGTATAACGACTGTCATTCGCGTGTTTGGTAATAAAGGACCCACAATAAAAGCTGATGAAGACTCCAAAACGCATTGAACCCCTGATCGAGGACGGTCTGGTCGACGAGGTGCTGCGCCCACTCATGAGTGGTAAAGAAGCAGCTGTTTATGTGGTGCGCTGCGGCAACGAGCTACGTTGCGCGAAGGTCTACAAGGAGGCGAACAAGCGAAGTTTTCGTCAGGCGGCCGAGTATCAGGAAGGCCGCAAGGTGCGCAACAGCCGTCAGGCCCGTGCCATGGCCAAGGGCTCGAAGTTCGGGCGCAAGGAAACCGAGGACGCCTGGCAGAATGCCGAAGTGGCGGCACTGTTCCGCCTGGCAAGCGCGGGTGTGCGCGTGCCCAAGCCGTACGACTTCCTCGAAGGCGTGCTGCTGATGGAGCTGGTGGCTGACGAGTACGGCGATGCGGCACCGCGCCTGAACGATGTGGTGCTGGAGCCGGACCAGGCCCGTGAATATCACGCCTTTCTGATTTCCCAGATCGTGTTGATGCTGTGTACCGGTCTGGTGCACGGTGACCTGTCGGAGTTCAACGTGTTGCTGACGCCGACGGGGCCGGTGATCATCGACCTGCCGCAAGCCGTGGATGCCGCGGGTAACAACCATGCCTTCAGCATGCTGGAGCGGGACGTGGGCAACATGGCGTCCTATTTCGGCCGGTTTGCCCCGGAGCTCAAGCGCACCAAGTACGCGAAGGAAATGTGGGCGCTGTACGAAGCTGGCACCCTGCACCCGGCCAGCGTGTTGACCGGCGAGTTCGACGAGCCGGAAGAACTGGCGGATGTCGGCGGGATCATGCGTGAAATCGAGGCCGCCCGCCTGGATGAAGAACGCCGTCAGGCCGTCCGCGCCGCCGACGATGCCCCACCCGGCAAGACCGAAGAACCACCCCCGCCGTGGATGCAATGATCGGTTGAACAGAAACCCGGCCAATGGCCGGGTTTTTTGTGGGCGCTGTAAAATCTCCTATCCACCGCAGACCTCCAGTGGGAGCGAGCTTGCTCGCGATAGCGGTAGGTCCGCTTGCATTGATGTTGAATGTGCCGCCGTCATCGCGAGCAAGCTCGCTCCCACCGTTTTGCTTCGGCTGTTCACAGTATTGCTGTCCACCGCCGGTCTGTGTGGGCATCAACTCTTGCAGCACCCCGACGCCAGTTCCTTGAGGATCGGGCAATCCGGACGGTCGTCGCCGTGGCAGTGCTCGACCAGGTCTTGCAAGGTGTCGCGCAGTTCGGCCAGTTCACGGATTTTCTGGTTCAGCTCATCGATGTGTTGCCGGGCCAGGGCCTTGACGTCGGCGCTGGCGCGTTGGCGGTCTTGCCAGAGAGCGAGCAATTTGCCGACCTCTTCCAGGGAAAACCCCAAGTCGCGGGAGCGCTTGATGAACGCCAGGGTGTGCAGGTCATCGGCGCCGTAGATCCGGTAGCCGCTGTCGGTGCGATGGGCGGCCTTGAGCAGGCCGATGGACTCGTAGTAGCGGATCATCTTCGCGCTCAGGCCGCTCTGGCGGGCCGCTTGGCCGATGTTCATCGCTTGTCCTCCAACTGCTTGGGTGTCCAGAATTTCAACAGTAACGCATTGCTCACCACGCTGACGCTCGACAGGGCCATGGCCGCGCCGGCCAGCACCGGGTTGAGCAAGCCGAACGCGGCCAGGGGGATGCCGATCAAGTTATAGACGAACGCCCAGAACAGGTTCTGGCGGATCTTGGCGTAGGTCTTGCGGCTGATGTCCAGCGCCGCCGGTACCAGTCGCGGATCGCCACGCATGAGGGTGATGCCCGCGGCATGCATCGCCACGTCGGTGCCACCGCCCATGGCAATGCCGATGTCGGCGGCGGCCAGGGCCGGGGCGTCGTTGATGCCGTCGCCGACCATCGCCACCACCGAGTGGCGCTTCAATTGTTGGACGATGGCGGATTTATCCGCTGGCAGTACCTCGGCATGGACATTGGAAATCTCCAGCGCCTGGGCCACCACCCGGGCGCTGCCTTGGTTGTCGCCGGTGAGCAGATGGCTGGCGATGTGCTGTTCATTCAAGGCCTGTACGGCGGCGAGAGCGCCGGGCTTGAGGGTGTCACCGAAGGCGAACAGGCCCAGCACCCGCGGCGTCGCGTCTTGTTCGAGCAGCCAGGACAACGTACGGCCCTCGGCTTCCCAGGCCTGTGCGGATTCGGCCAGCGCGCCGGGGTCCAGGCCCTGTTCGTCCAGCAGGCGGCGATTGCCCAGGGCCAGGCGTTGCCCGGCGAGGTTGCCGGCGATGCCGCGCCCGGCCAGGGACTGGCTGTCGCTGACATCCGGCACATCCAGGCCGCGCTCGGCGCAGGCGCCCAGCACGGCTTTGGCGAGCGGGTGTTCGCTGCCGCGTTGCAGCGCGCCGGCCATTTTCAGCAACGCATCTTCATCGCCGTCCAGGGCGGTCAAGTGGGCGATGCGCGGCGCGCCGGAGGTCAGGGTGCCGGTCTTGTCGAACACCACGGTCGTGACTTCATGGGCGCGTTCCAGGGCCTCGGCATCCTTGATCAGAATCCCGTGGCGCGCCGCCACGCCGGTGCCGGCCATGATCGCCGTGGGCGTCGCCAGGCCCAGGGCGCAGGGGCAGGCGATCACCAGCACGGCGACGGCGTTGATCAGCGCGGTTTCCAGTGGCGCACCGTACAGCCACCAGCCGATCAACGTCGCCAGGGCCAGCACCAGCACCACCGGTACGAAGACCTGGCTGACTTTATCCACCAGTTTCTGGATCGGCGCCTTGGCGGCCTGGGCGTCTTCCACCAGGCGGATGATGCGCGCCAGGACGGTTTCGGTGCCCAGGGCTTGCGTGCGGACCAGCAACCGGCCTTCGCCATTGATGGCGCCGCCGGTGACCTTGTCACCGGGCTGCTTGGGCACCGGCAGGCTTTCGCCGCTGATCAGCGCTTCGTCGGCGTGGCTCTGGCCTTCCAGCACTTCGCCGTCCACCGGGAAGCGTTCGCCGGGCTTGACCAGCACCAGGTCGTTCAAGCGCAGGGCGCTGATGGCAACGTCCCGCTCCTGGCCATCGATCACCTGGATCGCCCGTTCCGGGCGCAAGGCTTCGAGGGCGCGGATGGCGCTGGCGGTCTGGCGCTTGGCGCGGCTTTCCAGGTATTTACCGAGCAACACCAGGGCGATCACGACGGCCGAAGCCTCGAAATACAGGTGCGGCATGCTGCCGGGACGGGCCATCGCCCATTCATACAGGCTCAAGCCGTAGCCAGCGCTGGTGCCCAGGGCCACCAGCAGGTCCATGTTCCCGGCACCGGCCCGCACGGCCTTGAAGGCGGCGACGTAGAAACGCGCACCGAAGATGAACTGCACCGGCGTCGCCAGGGCGAACTGCACCCAGGCCGGGAGCATCCAATGCACGCCGAACGGCTGCAGCAACATGGGCAGCACCAACGGCACTGACAGCACAATCGCCAGCACCAGGGCCAGGCGTTCACGGTTCAGCCGGTTGTTCTGCGTGTCGGCGACCTGCTCGGCCTGCCAGACCGTGGCGTCATAGCCGGCCCGCTTGACCGCATCGATCAGGGTTTGCGCATCCACCTGGCCGAGCAGTTCGAGGTGGGCCCGCTCGTTGGCCAGGTTGACACTGACGCTGTTCACGCCGTCGACCTTGCCCAGGGCCCGTTCGACCCGGCCGACACAGGAGGCGCAGGTCATGCCTTCGATGTTCAGTTCCAGGGTGTGAACCGCAACGCTATAGCCTGCCTGTTCGACGGCCTGCTTCAAGGCCGGCAGGCTGCCTTCGGGGGCCTGGACACGCGCCAGTTCCGTCGCCAGGTTGACGCTGACGGCGCTGGTACCGGCGACTTTGCTCAAGGCCCGCTCGACCCGCCCGGCGCAGCTGGCGCAGGTCATGCCGGCAATGGGTAGATCGAATGTGGTGGATCCGGACATCGGTCACGCTCCCTGTAGTGAATGACTACAGGATCAACCTTGCCATGCTGGCAAGGTCAAGCGCCAATCCAAAAAGGGCTTCCGCTCCCTAATATGGGATCTGGCTCTGTGGGAGCAAGGCTTGCCCGCGATGAAAGCACTGCAGTCTCTTGAGTGATCGCGGCGCCTGGATCGCGAGCAAGCTTTGCTCCCTTAAAGCTTGCCCACCGGGGCAAGTGGCGTGTCAGTAACCGAGCCCTGCCTGCTTGAGGTACATACCTTGTTCGTTCATGGCGATGCGGAACTTCAAGATGTCCCCGGCCTTGAGGGTGATGTTCTGCGACCCTGGCGCGAGCATGCCCGGGTTGCAACCCGGCGCCTGTCCCGGCAGCAATTTCAGGCGCAAGGAAAACTGGCCCGGCGGCAGGTTGAACGAGGTGCTCTGTTCCTGGAACAGCCTGGCCGAGAGTTGATCCTGGATGTAGATGCCGATTTCGCAACTGGTCGCCACTTCCAGGCGCTCGCGGGAAATGATCAACACGCCATAGTCTTCACCGACGGCCGATGCCTGGGGCGCCACCGCTGAAAAACCGAGCATGCAAAACAGACTGAACGCTGACCAGCGCATGGCTGAACCTCCGGTGTGAAATCCTTGATGTGTGCAGCTTGGCTGACGGCGATGCCGATTGCCAGCCCGGCAGTTTTTGTCAGAACTTGACCTTGCCATGATGGCAAGCTTGAGACTGGCGGCAACCTCAATCCAAAGGAGTCATCCCATGCAAACATTCAATGTCCAGGGCATGTCCTGTGGTCACTGCGTCAAGGCCATCACCCAGGCTGTCCAGGCCAAGGATCCGGCGGCGGACGTGCAAGTCGACCTGGGTGCCAAGACCGTCCGGGTCCAGAGCTCGTTGGCGACCGATGCCGTGCTCGCGGCCATCAAGGAAGAAGGCTATGAAGTCAGCCCTGCCTGAAGTTTTTTAATCGTTAGCGACCTATCGGAATGTTCAAGAGCGCCCGGCACGGCTAGACTGTCGGGCTGTCGAACGACGCCTGAGCTGGACGCCCGATGAACCTTCGCACCATTCTGATTCTTGGCGCCTTGAGCGCTTTCGGTCCCTTGGCGATCGACTTCTACCTGCCCGCCTTTCCGGCGATGGCCACCGCCTTCGGTACTGACGAAAAACATATCCAGTTGACCCTGGCGGCCTACTTCCTCGGCTTGTCCATCGGGCAACTGGCCTATGGGCCGGTGGCGGATCGCTTCGGGCGGCGCATTCCGCTGCTGACGGGCGTCGGCTTGTTCACCCTGGCGTCCCTGGCCTGCGCCTATGCGCCGAACCTCGAATGGCTGATCGGTGCCCGCTTCGTCCAGGCCCTGGGCGGATGCGCCGGGATGGTGATTTCCCGGGCGGTAGTCAGCGACAAATGCGACGCGGTGGGTTCGGCCAAGGTGTTTTCGCAGTTGATGCTGGTGATGGGCCTGGCGCCGATTCTCGCGCCGATGCTCGGCGGGTTGTTGGTGAACCTGCATGGCTGGCAGTCAATTTTCATTGCCCTGACCGTGTTCAGCGCAGTGGCGTCGACGGCAGTGGCCTTGTGGCTGCCGGAAAGCCTGCCGGATCATGTCCCTCGGCAACCGTTGTCGGGGGCGTTGCGCCAATATGGTCGGTTATTGACCGATGCCGTCTACCTCGGCCACGCGCTGACGGGGGGCATCGCTATCGCCGGGATGTTTGCCTACATCGCCGGTTCGCCTTTCGTCTTCATCAAGCTCTACGGTGTACCGGCCGAACATTTCGGTTGGCTGTTCGGCACCAATGCGGCGGGCTTCATCCTGGTCGCCCAGGTCAATGCCCGGCTGCTGTCCAAGCGCGGCCCGGCGTTCCTGCTGAGCCGCGCGGTATGGGTCTACCTGGGCGCGGGGCTGAGCCTGCTGGCCGTCAGTTCATTGCAACCTGCGCAGTTGTGGCCGCTGCTGGTTCCACTGTTTATCTGCATCGCCAGCCTGGGTTGCATCCTGCCCAATGCCTCGGCCTGCGCCATGAACGGGCAGGGCGCCCGGGCCGGCAGTGCTTCGGCGATGTTGGGATGCCTGCAGTTTTCCGTCGCCGCCGGGGCAGCCGCGTTGGTGGCGGCGCTGCATAACGGCACCGCCGTGCCAATGGCGCTGGTCATCAGCCTTTGCGGGCTGTTGGTGGTGAGCGCGGCGATGCTGACTCGTCGCCTGCAAAATGCCCGGGCATTGGCCCAGGCCAGTCGCGAGGGCTGACTCAGCCGGCCGCGCGCTGCTGCTGTTCGGGGAAGTGATGGGGCGCGAGGATCCGCGCTTGCAAGGTGGTGGCGAAAGCCTGGGCTTCGGCCTCGGTACGGAAGGTGACGACGTGCCGGTCAAGACGCACTTGCCATTGGTTTTTTGCCACTTCTTTTATCAGGATCTTCATTGCTGACCTCCTCACGAAAAGATTACGTTGCAAAGGCCTCGAGTGTAGACCCGAATACGATCGGAGTTGTGACAACGGTCAATTCTCGGACTGACGGTTAGTCGCCGGATAATGGCGAGGGAGTTTGTTCCCGCTGGTTCTGTAGGAGCTGGCGAAGCCTGCGATCTTTTGATCTTTCGCTTGAGACACAAGTGTCAGGGGAAAGATCGCAGCCTCGCTCCGCTCGACAGCTCCTACAGAGCTCAGCGGGGTTGATGTCCGGTCAGAAACCTTCAAGCACGATCTTGCCCTTGGACTGGCCGCTTTCCAGCAAGGCGTGGGCCCGGCGCAGGTTCTCGGCGTTGATGGTGCCGAAATGCTCGCCCACCGTGGTCTTCAGCGTACCGGCGTCGATCAGCGCGGCCACGCGGTTGAGCAGTTTGTGTTGTTCAAGCATGTCAGCCGTTTCGAACAGCGAGCGGGTGTACATGAATTCCCAATGCAACGACAGGCTCTTGCGCTTGAGCTTGGTCACGTCCAGCGCCTTGGGATCGTCGATCAGCGCCAGTTTGCCCTGGGGGGCGAGGGCTTCGACCAGTTGGTCCAGGTGCTGGTCGGTCTGGGTCAGGCTGGCGACGTGAGTCACCTGGGGCTGGCCTGCTTCCTTCAATGCCTCGCTCAAGGGACGGCTGTGGTCGATCACCAGGTCGGCACCCAGGTTGCGCACCCATTCCTGGGTTTGCGCACGGGATGCGGTGCCAATCACCTTCAGCCCGGTGAGTTGGCTGGCCAGTTGCGTCAGGATCGACCCCACGCCGCCGGCGGCGCCGACGATCAACAGGCTCTGGCCCTGGTTGTCCTGGCCTTCCTTGATATTCAGGCGCTCGAACAACAATTCCCAGGCGGTGATGGCTGTCAGTGGTAGCGCCGCCGCGTCGGCGAAACCGAGGGTCTTGGGCATGTGGCCGACAATGCGTTCATCCACTACGTGCAATTCGCTGTTGCCACCGGCCCGGGCGATGGAACCGGCGTAGAACACCTTGTCCCCGGCCTTGAACAGCGTGACCTCGCTGCCCACCGCCTTGACCACGCCGGCCACGTCCCAGCCCAGCACCTTGGCGACGCCATCTTCGGGCTGGACGTTCTGGCGGACCTTGGTGTCCACCGGGTTGACCGAAATGGCCTTGACCTCCACCAGCAGGTCCCGGGGGCCGGCGACCGGTTCCGGCAGCTCGATGTCCTGGAGCGATTGTGGGTCGGTGATGGGTAGCGAGTGGTAGTAGGCAATGGCTTTCATGAAGCGGCTCCGTGAGGTGAGTTTCGATGAAGGTCATGTTTAGCTATTTATAGTCGAGATAAAACCAGCTAAAACAACAGGCTCTTTCAATACTTTTTTGATAATGGGCGCGTGATGCTTCGCTTCGATGACTTGCAATTGTTTGTCCGGGCAGCGGACCTGGGCAGTCTTTCGGCCGCGGCCAGGGTCATGGACCTGTCGGCGGCGGTGGCCAGTGCCGCGTTGAAACGGATCGAGCAGCACCTTGGAGCCCGGCTGCTGGCCCGCTCTACCCGCAGCTTGCGCCTGACGGCCGAAGGCGAGGGTTTTCTCGAATATGCCCGGGCCGCATTGAGCAGCCTTGACGAAGGCCGGCGGTTGTTGACCAGCGGCCAGGACCAGGTCAGCGGGGTGTTGCAGTTGTCCGCGCCGTCGGACCTGGGACGCAACCTGCTGCTGCCCTGGTTGGATGCGTTCCAGCGCGAGCACTCCGGGTTGACGGTGCGACTGCTGCTGGGCGATCGCATGGCCGACCTGTTCAAGCAGCCGGTGGACATCGCCCTGCGTTATGGCGAGCCGGAAGATTCGAGCCTGGTGGCCTTGCCTGTCGCCCCGGACAACCGTCGGGTGCTGTGTGCGTCGCCGGATTATCTGGCTCGCCGGGGCGAACCTCATCAACTGGAACAACTGGCCCAACACAACTGCCTGCTGTACATGCTGGGCAGCCGGGTCCATGACCGCTGGGCTTTTCATGACGGCAAGCGGGAGGTGAGCCTCACCGTCAGTGGCGACCGTTTCAGTGACGACGCCGACGTGGTGCGCCGCTGGGCGGTGGCGGGGGCCGGGATCGCTTATAAATCGTGGCTGGATGTGTCCACTGACGTGCTGGCCGGGCGTTTGAAAATCCTCTTGCCGCACCTGCGATGCGAACGCGCGCCCCTCAATCTGCTGTGTGCCCACCGGGCGCAATTGAGCAAACCGATCAAACTTCTGCGGGACATGCTCCAGGCTCGCTGCGGTGAGTTGACGGCTCGATTTCCACTCCCGACGGGGGCAGGCCATTAGTCGCGCGCAAATAGAGACTTTTCCCTCATGAACAATCGCCTCCAAAGGTTTCCGGAGGACAGGAAAGCTCGATCGTCGCGCTTATACTAACGACCGCCTGCGCCAGAGCAGTAGACGAATGATTCAACAGGGAGTGAATACATGGAACATGCACCTTGCATCAGCCAGATCGCCACGCTGCTGGCTGACCCCAAGCGCAGCGCAATGATGTGGGCCTTGATGGACGGCACGGCCCGCCAGGCCGAAGAGTTGGCGTTGCTCGCCGGTTTGTCGCCGTCCTCGGCCAACGCGCACCTGGGACGCTTGTCCGCCGGCGGCCTGTTGAAAGTCGAAGCCCGGGGACGCAAGCGGTTTTTCCGCCTGGCCGCGCCTGAAATCGGCGCGGCCGTCGAAGCGCTGGCCAGCGCGACCCTGGTCAGTACGCCCCGGCAGATTCCGGATGTCTTCAAGCGCCGGGTCATGCCGACCAAGGCCCCGTCGGCCCCCGCTTCGTTGATGCGGGCCAGGCTGTGCGACGATCACTTGGGGGGAACCCTGGCGGCCGATCTCTACCAGCGCCTGCTCGACGCGGGGTGGATCGAGCAATTCGAGCAACGGGTGATCGTCACGCACAAGGGCGCCAGTCAACTGGCCGAGCGTGGCCTGTTCATCCAGGCCCTGGCCCATCGCAACGCCCGTGTCGCCTGCCCTTGCCCGGACTGGAGCGAGCGTCGTCCGCATCTGGGAGGCGCGCTGGGGGCGGCGTTGCTGCAACTGTTCATGCAGTCGGGTTGGCTGACCTTGCCCAACGATTCGCGGGCCTTGCAGGTGACGACGCTGGGCCAGCAGGAAATCCACCGGTTCGCCCGGCAGGATGCCGTAGAGATGGCGTTCTAGGGAACTCGCCTGGCGCGTCGCTGAGGGCTGTCGACAGGTCGTATTCAGCAATAGCCGCCAGCAAGGTTCGCGCACACTCGATCCGGGGAATTTTTTCGGATTGGGGGGCAGCAACATGGACACTCACGGTTACAGCGCGGCGGAACGCCTGGAGCGGTTACCCATCAGCGGGTATCACCGGGTGATTTTCATCATCATCGCCCTGGCGTTTTTCTTCGACTCCATGGACCTGGCGATGATGACGTTCCTGCTGGGCTCGATCAAAGCCGAGTTCGGCCTGAGCACCGCCCAGGCCGGTCTGCTCGCCAGCTCCAGCTTCTTCGGCATGGTGCTGGGTGCATCGCTGTCAGGCATGCTGGCCGACCGTTTCGGGCGCAAGCCGGTGTTCCAGTGGAGCATCGTGCTGTGGGGCATCGCCAGTTACCTGTGCTCCACCGCCCAGGACGTCGAGACCTTGACGCTGTTTCGTATTCTGCTGGGGATCGGCATGGGCATGGAGTTTCCGATTGCCCAGTCGATGCTCTCGGAGTTGATCCCGGCCAAGCGTCGAGGGCGCTACATCGCCTTGATGGACGGCTTCTGGCCGCTGGGTTTCGTGGCGGCGGGGGTGCTGTCGTATTTTCTGCTGCCAGTGATCGGCTGGCGCGACATTTTCCTGGTGCTGGCGGTACCAGCGGTGTTTGTCCTGGCGATTCGCTTCTTCATTCCCGAGTCGCCGCGCTGGCTGGAGCAGGCCGGACGGGGCGATGAAGCGGATGCCGTGCTCAAGCGAATCGAAGACAAGGTCCGGGCCTCGCTGGGACGGCGCGACCTGCCGGAACCGATTCGCCTGCCGAGGGGCGAGAGCACACCGGGCAATTTCTTTTCGGCCCTGGCGAAGATCTGGTCGCCGCTGTATCGCCAGCGCACGATGATGATCTGGAGCGTCTGGTTCTTTGCCTTGCTCGGTTTTTATGGCCTGACGTCCTGGCTCAGCGCGTTGTTGCAGCAGTCGGGGTTCGCGGTGACCCAGTCGGTGTATTACACCGTGCTGATTTCCCTGGGCGGGATTCCCGGCTTCCTGATGGCGGCCTGGCTGGTGGAGCGTTGGGGGCGCAAGCCGGTGTGCATCATCACCTTGCTGGGCGGCGGGGTGATGGCGTTTCTGTATGGTCAGAGCGCGGTGTTTGGTGGCAACGTCGGCCTGTTGATCGGCACCGGGTTGCTGATGCAGTTTTTCCTGTTCGGCATGTGGGCGGTACTCTACACCTACACGCCGGAGCTGTACCCCACCTCGGCGCGGGCCACGGGTTCGGGCTTCGCTTCGGCGGTGGGTCGTATCGGTTCGCTGCTCGGCCCCCTGGTGACCGGCTTGGTGTTTCCCATCACCGGCCAGGGCGGTGTATTCGCCCTGGGGGCGTTGTGCTTCGCCGTGGCGGCGGGGGTGGTCTGGGTGTTCGGGATGGAAACCCGGGGCAAGACGCTGGAAGAGTTGAGTGAGGGTACGGTGGCCGATTAAACGCCACCCCCCTGTGGGAGCGAGCTTGCTCGCGATAGCGGTCTGGCATGCAACATCGATGTCGACTGATATATCGCCATCGCGAGCAAGCTCGCTCCCACAATTGGATCCGTGTCCAACCGTGGATCTGTAGGCGATCAAAAAACCTGTGGGAGCGAGCTCGCTCCCACAGGGTTGATTGTCTGGACTAAGGTTTTACCAGCCGCGCATCCAGGCTGTTCTGCGCCAGGCGCTTGGCCTGGTCCTGGGTCATGCCCAGGTGGGTGTGCAGGGCATGGAAGTTTTCGGTGACGTAGCCGCCGAAGTAGGCCGGGTCATCGGAGTTCACCGTCACCTTCACACCGCGTTCGAGCATGTCGAGGATGTTGTGCTGGGACATGTCGTCGAACACGCACAGCTTGGTGTTGGACAGTGGGCACACGGTCAATGGAATCTGCTCGTCGATGATCCGCTGCATCAGTCGCTCATCTTCGATGGCCCGCACACCATGGTCGATGCGCTGGATCTTCAGCAGGTCCAGGGCTTCCCAGATGTACTCGGGCGGGCCCTCTTCGCCGGCGTGGGCGACGGTCAGGAAGCCTTCGTTGCGCGCGCGGTCGAAGACCCGCTGGAACTTGCTCGGTGGATGGCCCATTTCCGAACTGTCCAGGCCCACGGCCACGAAGGCCTCGCGGAACGGCAGCGCCTGGTCGAGGGTTTTCTCGGCTTGTTCTTCACTCAAGTGGCGCAGGAAACTCAGGATCAGGCCGCTGGTGATGCCCAGTTGCTGCTCACCGTCCTTGAGGGCGGCGGCGATGCCGTTGAGCACCACTTCGAACGGGATGCCACGGTCTGTGTGGGTTTGCGGGTCGAAGAACGGTTCGGTGTGGATCACGTTCTGCGCCTTGCAGCGCAACAGGTAGGCCCAGGTCAGGTCGTAGAAATCCTGGGAGGTGCGCAGCACATCGGCACCCTGGTAATACAGGTCGAGGAACTCCTGGAGGTTATTGAAGGCATAGGCCTTGCGCAGGGTGTCGACGTCGTTCCATGGCAGAGCGATCTTGTTGCGTTCGGCCAGGGCGAACAGCAGCTCGGGTTCCAGGGAGCCTTCCAGGTGCAGGTGCAGTTCAGCCTTGGGCAGGGCGTTCAGCCAGTCGTACATGGTCTTTTCTCATCAGCGAAGCGATGGCGGGCATTCTACAGGGGGCTGGCCGCCCTGTCGGGTAAAACCTGACCGGCTGATCCACTACACGGCGTGGGGCTCCCGTCGGTAAGCATAGGTGTCGGCGAAGCGCGAGAGCAGGAATTCGGCGCAAGTGGTGGTCGGGTACTTTGGCGGGTGGGCGTCGTCCTGGCAACCGGGCAGGCATTGGATCAGCGTGTCGGGGTGCGGCTCGGCAAAGAAGGGCATCGAATAACGGTCCACTCCCAGCGGGCTGATCACCCGATGCGGCGTGGACAGGTAACGGTCGTTGCTCCAGCGCGCCATCATGTCGCCGAGGTTGACCACGAAGGTTCCGTCGATAGGCGGCGCGTCGATCCACTGGCCGTTGACGTTGCGCACTTGCAGGCCGCCGGCGGCGTCCTGGTAGAGCAGGGTGATGCAACCGTAATCGGTATGAGCGCCAGCCCCTTGCTGTTCGGCGCAGCTGGCGGCATCGCGGGGTGGGTAATGGATCAGGCGCAGCACGCTCACCGGCTCGTTGAAGCGCGTATCGAAAAAGTCCCGGTCGATGCCCAGGGCCAGGGTCATGGCCCGCAGCAGGGTTTGCGCAAGCGCCTGCATGTCACGGTAATGCTGCTCCATCAGGGTTTCCCAACCGCTCAGGTCGGGGTGCCGGTTGGGGCCGCGCAGGGGTTTTTCCGCCATCACCTCGGGGTGATCGGCCGGCAAATGCA
Source organism: Pseudomonas sp. NFACC13-1 (assembly GCF_900104425.1). Classification (NCBI taxonomy): domain Bacteria; kingdom Pseudomonadati; phylum Pseudomonadota; class Gammaproteobacteria; order Pseudomonadales; family Pseudomonadaceae; genus Pseudomonas; species Pseudomonas sp. NFACC13-1. The sequence continues at coordinate 173,150 of NZ_FMXV01000014.1, forward strand.
GGCCCATGTCGAAGGTTTCCTTCAGGTCGCTGGGCTTGGTCGGGTCCAGTTGTTCCGTGGCGACGGCGCCGTAGCCGCGATGGTGACGGGTCTGGGTGATGTCGATCTTGAGCTTTTCTTCGACGGGCAGGGCGAAGAAGCGTTGCGCATTGTCCAGCACCTCGGCGATGCGCGCCGGGCTGATGGGGTGGCCCTTGATGTAGAAAAAGCCCCACTGGCGGCAGGCGCGGTCGATTTGCCCGGTGACGGCTTGCCAGGCGTCGGGCTCATCGCCGTAGAGCGGGCTGATGTCGATGATGGGCAGGCTGTTCATGCGGCTTTCCTGACTTGAAATAGGAGCCCCATTGTGGGAGCGAGCTTGCTCGCGATCGCGGTCCGGCATTCGACATCGATGTCGACTGATACACCGCCATCGCGAGCAAGCTCGCTCCCACAATAGGTATTGGGTTGGGTTTGTGGACTATTTGGGAATCTCGGCCTTCATGCCTTCGACGTAGTAATTCATCGATGCCAGTTCCGCGTTGCTGGCGCTCGCGCCCGCGGGGATTTTCTCGACGCCGGCCTGGTCCTTGATCGGGCCGGTGAACGGGTGGAAGGCGCCGCTCTCGATGTCGGCGATGATCTGCTCGGCTTCGCCCTTGACCGCTGCCGGCACCAGGTCGCTGATCGGCAGTTTCACCGTGCCTTCCTTCAGGCCGCCCCAGTAGTCCTGGGATTTCCAGTCATGGTCGAGCACGCTCTGGGTCGCCTGGATGTAATGCGGGCCCCAGTCGTTGACGATGGAGGTCAGCACCGCCTTGGGCCCGAAGTGGGCCATGTCCGAAGCGTAGCCCACCGCATAGACGCCGCGTCGCTCAGCGGCCTGGATCGGCGCCGGGCTGTCGGTGTGCTGGAACACCACGTCCACGCCCTGGTCGATCAGCGCGTTGGCGGCGTCGGCTTCCTTGCCCGGGTCGAACCAGGAGTTGACCCACACCACCTTGATCTCGGTACCGGGGTTGTATTTGTTCAGGGCCAGTTGGATGGCGTTGATGTCGCGGATGACTTCCGGGATCGGGAAGGAGGCGACGTAGCCGATCTTCTTGGTCTTGGTCATCTTGGCCGCAAGGAAACCGCCGACGTAGCGGCCTTCGTAGGTACGAGCCAGGTACGTGCCCAGGTTCTTGTCCTGCTTGTAGCCGGTGGCGTGTTCGAAGATCACCTTGGGGAACTGCTTGGCGACTTTCAGCGTCGGGTTCATGTAGCCGAAGGAGGTGGTGAAGATCAGGTCGTATTTGTCCTTGGCCATGTTGCGGATCACCCGCTCGGCGTCGGCCCCCTCCGGCACGTTTTCCACGTAGTTGGTGGTGATCCTGTCGCCGAATTTCGCCGCCAGTTCCTTGCGCCCTTGTTCATGCTGATAGGTCCAGCCGTGGTCGCCGATCGGGCCGATGTAGACGAAGCCGACCTTCAGCGGGTCGGCGGCACTGGCATTCAGGCCGGCGCCCAGGCCGACGGCTGCGACGACGGCGCAAAGCAACTTCTTCAAGGGGCGTTTGTGCATGAACTCGAACTCCATTTTGTTGTGAGGTTGGCTGTGCAGCACCAATGCAAAATGCTGACCAACAGGACAACAAAATCTGCGATCTTTTCGGGGCAGCCGTCGCGAGCAAGCTCGCTCCCACAAAGGCATGCATGACCTGTGGGAGCGAGCTTGCTCGCGATGAGGCCCTCCAGATCGATAAAGGTGCACCTGCCAGCCACTCGCCACTCCCTGGTGCGTCACACTCGAACGAAACGTTCGCCGCCCCCTACAGTCTGTAGCTCATGACCCGCCCACGCTGACAGGCCCGCGATGCTCACTTTGCTCAAGCAAGAAAAACTGCTGTTGCTGGCGCTGATCGCCGCGTTCATCGCCTACCCACTGGAACATTGGCTATTGGGCAACGGGCAGCTGGTCGCGTTGGTCGGCGGCCTGGTGCTGATCGGTTTCATCGTCGCCGCCTCCATGCGCGTGGCCCATCACGCCGAGCTGCTGGCGGAAAAAGTCGGTGACCCCTACGGCACGATGATCCTGACCCTGTCGGCGGTGCTGGTGGAGGTGGTGATCCTGGCGATCATGATGAGCAACGAAGCGTCGTCGACACTGGTGCGAGACACGATCTACTCGGCGGTGATGCTGGACATCAACGGCATCCTCGGGCTGGCGGCGCTGATGGGCGGGATCAAGCATGGCGAGCAGGCCTACAACGACGATTCGGCGCGCACCTACAGCGTAATGATCCTCACCGCCATGGGGGTGTCGATGGTGGTGCCGGAGTTCATTCCCCAGCAGAACTGGAAAATGTATTCGGCCTTCACCATCGGCGCGATGATCGTGCTGTACACCCTGTTCCTGCGCATGCAGGTCGGGCCCCACAGTTACTTCTTCAGCTACAGCTACCCGGAAAAACGCCGCAAGAAAGAACCGGTGGAAAACGAGCCGGAACCCATCAGCCTGACGTTTTCCATCGGTGCCCTGGTGTTTGGCGTGGTGGTGATCGGCGCCCTGGCCGAAGTCATGTCCAAGGCCCTCGACCTGGGTCTGGAAGGCTCGGGCGCGCCGCCGGTGGTCACGGCGATCCTGGTGGCCGCGATCTCCGCCGCACCGGAAATCCTCACCGCCCTGCGCGCCGCCCTGGCGAACCGCATGCAGTCGGTGGTGAACATCGCGTTGGGCGCGTCGCTGTCCACCGTGATCCTCACCGTACCGGTGATGGAGGCCATGGCCCTCTACACCGGCCAGCCCTTCCAGATGGCGATGACTCCGGTGCAGACGGTGATGATCTTCATCACCCTGATCGTCAGCGCGATCAACCTCAATGATGGTGAAACCAATGCCATCGAAGGCATGACCCACTTTGTGTTGTTCGCGACTTTCATCATGTTGTCCTTGCTGGGCCTCTAGGCCCGATACAGCACCCATTGTGGGAGCGAGCTTGCTCGCGATGGCGGCCAGCCATTCAACATCAGTGTTGACTGATCTGGCGCTATCGCGAGCAAGCTCGCTCCCACAGGGGATTTGGGGTGGGTCAGGCGCCGGCGATCAACTCCCGCGCCGCCTGACTGTGATCGGCAATCAGCCCCTTCAAGTCCAGTCCCTCGACCTGCCCGTCGATCACTCGCCATTGCCCACCGATCATCACCCGATCCGCCCGGTCCGCACCGCACAGCAGCAGGGCCGAGATCGGGTCGTGGCTGCCGGAGAAACGCAGCTCATCGAGCTTGAACAGCGCCAGGTCGGCCTGCTTGCCCACGGCCAGTTCGCCGATATCGCTGCGCCCCAGCAGTTGCGCCGAGCCCCGGGTCGCCCAGCCCAGTACGCGTTCCGGCGTGATCGCTTGAGCGCCATAGCGCAGGCGCTGGATGTACAGCGCCTGGCGGGTTTCAAGGATCATGTTCGAGGCATCGTTGGACGCCGAACCGTCTACCCCCAGGCCCACGGGGGCGCCGGCGGCGGTGAGCTCCAGGGTCGGGCAGATGCCCGAGGCCAGGCGCATGTTGGAGCTGGGGCAATGGCAAATGCCGGTGCCGGCGGCGCCGAGACGAGCGATTTCATCCGGGTTGAAATGAATGCCGTGGGCCAGCCAGGTGCGCGGGCCGAGCCAGCCGACGCTGTCCAGGTAATCCACGGTGCGCAGGCCGAAGCGTTGCAGGCAAAAGTCCTCTTCATCGAGGGTCTCGGCCAGGTGCGTGTGCAGGCGTACGTCGAGTTGCTCCGCCAGCCCGGCGCTGGCCTGCATGATCTCGGGCGTGACCGAAAACGGCGAGCAGGGCGCCAGGGCAATCTGGATCCGGGCGCCGTCGCCGCGCTCGTGGTACTCGGCGATCAAGCGCTGGCTGTCGGCGAGAATCACCTCGCCTTGCTGCACGGTCTGCTGCGGCGGCAAGCCTCCGTCGGCCTCGCCCAGGCTCATGGAACCGCGGGTCAGCATCGCGCGCATGCCCAGTTCACGGACACTTTTCACTTGCACGTCGATGGCCTGTTCCAGGCCCTGGGGAAACAGGTAATGGTGGTCGGCCGCCGTGGTGCAGCCCGACAGCAGCAACTCGGCCAAGGCCACTTTGCTTGCCAGGGCGAGTTTTTCCGGGGTCAGCCGCGCCCATACCGGATAGAGGGTTTTCAGCCACGGGAACAACGGCTGGTTCACCACCGGCGCCCAGGCGCGAGTCAGGGTCTGGTAAAAGTGATGATGAGTGTTGATCAACCCCGGCAGGATCACATGCTCGCGCGCGTCGAAGACGTAGTCGCAGGGCTGGGCGGGTTGTTGGCCGGCGCTCAGCAGTTCGACGATCACACCGTCCTGCAGGACGAGGCCGCCACGGGCATCGAGGTCGTTGGCGGTGAAAATGGCGAGGGGATTTTTTAACCAGGTACGGGTCGCAGGCATGATGGCCGGCTCCTCTGAAAGTGGGTTCAGGTTAGCCAGCTCAGTGATGCCCTGTCTGCTGATCCAGGGTCGCCGGTAAAGGCGAGGAATGGAGTTTACTCAGGTTGCCGGGCGCAGATCCAGTGTCAGGCCGAGAACCCTCTGGGAGCGAGCTCGCGATAGCGGTAGATCAGTCGACATCAATGCTGGATGTAAGGCCGCCATCGCGAGCAAGCTCGCTCCCACAAAGGAAAGGTGGGGTTACCAGGGAATCGTTTCGCCCCTGTAGTTGACGAAGTGATGCCCACCCTTGCCGGCGAAGGCATTGACTTGGTCGATCAGCCCGCGGGTACTGGTCTCGACATCGATGTCCGCGCCTTCACCGCCCATGTCCGTCTTGACCCAGCCCGGGTGCAGCGACAGCACGGTCAATGCCTGCTCGCCCAGTTGGCTGACGAAGCTGTTGGTCATGGAATTGAGCGCCGCCTTGCTGGCCTTGTACAGCGCCAGTTCCGGCGCGTCGGGCATGGTCACGCTGCCCAGCACCGAGCTCATGAACGCCAGCACGCCGCTGCCGTCGCGGATCTGGCCGACGAAGCGCTGGGCCAGGTTGATCGGCGCCACGGCGTTGGTGAAGAACAACTGGCCGACTTCCGCCAGCGTCGCGCCGCCTGGGTTCTGGTTGTCCGGGCCTTTGACACCGGCATTGACGAACAGCAGGTCGAAGGTCTCGCCCTTGAGCTGCTGGCTCAGGGCGATGACGGCTTGCTGATCGTCCATGTCGAGTTTTTCGATGCGCACCGGGCCCAGCGCCTTCAAAGCTTCTGCGTTCTGCGGGTTGCGCACGGTGGCGGTCACGTTCCAGCCATCGCTGAGCAGCGTCTTCACCAGACCGAGGCCCAGGCCCCGGGAGGCGCCGATGATCAATGCGTTTCTTGCCGAAGTCATGAGGGGCATCCTTGAAAGAAAAAGGTCATGGGTTTAATGGACAACGTTGCCCGAGCCGTTGTTTCAGCTCGTGACGCAACGCGTCGAGTTCGGTCATGCGGGTTTCGATCAGGTTCAGTTTGTCTTGCAGCAATTGCGTCACCGCGCAGTCGGGGTCGGGGGCGTTCCACAGGGCGGCGACGCTGGCGCCGATCTCGCCCAGGGTAAAGCCCAGGCGCTGGGCGGTCTTGATATAGAGCACCAGTTGGACCACATCGGCGGGGTAGTCGCGATAGCCATTGGCACTGCGCGTTGCCGCGATCAGGCCCCGCTGTTCATAGAAGCGCAGGGTGTCTCGACTGACGGCGCAGGCTTGGGCTAATTCACCGATACGCATGGACGACTCCGGAGGGCTTGACCTTGGAGCATACCCCAGGCTTTAGCCTTTTCGCTCCCCAATTATCTGGAGCAACGTGTATGTGGACTTCGATGCAATATCGCCAGGTGGTGCGCGGCAGCGCCTGGTACGACCTTATCGTGTCGGCCGTGCTGGCCACGCCGTGGAGCTTTGCGGCGTTGCATGGTGTGTTGACGAGCCTGACTCAGCTATTTGACCTGCCTGGAGAACTGCCGCCGTTTGCGCCGGCGCATCTGCTGATGGTGAATTTGCTGGGCTCGATTGTCTGCGTGTGGGCAGTGCTGCGGATTCGTGATCCGCAACCGCTGTACGGACGGTATGACGCGGTGGGGCGGTTTCTGTTTGCGGCCTGGCAGCTGTATGCGCTGCTTCATGGGGCCAGTGCGGTGTTGTGGGTTTTCCTGTTTTTGGAGGTGGTGTGGGGGGTGGTTCAGGTGTTGCCTGTTCGGGCCTCATCGCGAGCGAGCTCGCTCCCACAGGGGGCCTGAGTCAAGCCTGAACTCAGTGTTCACCTGGTCTGGTGTGGGAGCGAGCTTGCTCGCGATAGGTGCGCCGCGGTCTATCTCAATGCCCCGCCTGCCAAGGCTGCCCCAGTGACACCGGCGCATACAACCGGGTGCGTACGGCATCCCGGGACAGCAGCACCAGCACTATGATGGTCGCGGCGTAGGGCAGCATCGCCAGCAGACTCGATGGAATCGCCAGCCCCAAGCCCTGGGCCACCAGGTGCAGGATGCTGGCGAGGCCGAACAGGTAGGCACCCAGCAGCAGGCGCCACACTCGCCAACTGGCGAACACCACCAGGGCCAGAGCGATCCAGCCACGGCCGGCGCTCATGTTCTCGGCCCACATCGGCGTGTAGGCCAACGACAGATAGGCGCCGGCCAACCCGGCCATGGCGCCGCCAAACAATACCGCCAGGGTCCGCACCCGCAACACCGGCAGGCCCATGGCGCTGGCGGCATCGGGGTTCTCGCCGACGGCCTGGATGATCAATCCGGTGCGGCTTTTCATCAGCACCCACGCCACCAGGGCAAACAGCGCGAAGGACAGGTAAACCAGCAAGTCCTGGGCAAACAGCATCCGCCCGATCAAGGGGATGTCACTCAGGTAGGGAATGGCCAGCGGCTCGAATCCCGCCAGCGGTTTGCCGACCCAGGTCGCGCCGACAAAACTCGACAGGCCCACCCCGAAAATCGTCAGCGCCAGCCCGGTGGCCACCTGATTGGCGTTGAACACCAGTGCCACCAGCGCGAACAATGCCGACAACAGCATTCCGGCGGCCATCGCCAGCAGCACGCCGAGCCAGAGGTTGCCGCTGTTGAACGCGACGATAAAACCGATCACCGCGCCGAACAGCATCATGCCTTCCTGGCCCAGGTTGAGGACGCCGCTTTTTTCGCAGACCAATTCACCCAGGGCCACCAGCAGCAGTGGCGTGCCGCAGCGCACCATGGCGTAGAAAATATTGCTCAACAGGTCGATATCCATCACAGGGCTCCTGCCTGTACCGCAGTGGTTCGGGCGCGCCGGGTCCAGCGCAGGTTCAGGCGTGGCCGGTAGAGGATCAGCACGTCGCAGGCCAACAGGAAAAACAGCATCATCCCCTGGAACAACTGGGTGATCGCCTGGGGCAGGTTCAACGACATCTGCGCGCTCTCGCCGCCGATGTACAGCAACGCCATCAACAGGCTGGCAAACAGAATGCCGATGGGATTGAGCCGTCCCAGGAATGCCACGGTAATCGCCGCATAGCCGTAGCCCGGCGACACCTGTGGCACCAGTTGGCCGATCGGCCCGGTCACTTCGCAGACGCCGGCCAGCCCGGCCAGCGCACCGCTGATCAACAGCGCCAGCCACACCAGCGGCTTCTGGCGAAAACCGGCGAAACCGGCGGCGCGGGCGTCGAGGCCCAGCACCTTGATTTGAAAACCGACGAAGCTTTTCTGCAGCAAGACCCACACCGCCACCAACGCCAGCAGGGCGAAGTACAGCCCGGCATGGACCCGGCCATCCTCCAGCAGCAATGGCAGGCGACTGGCCTCGCCGAACATCGCCGACTCCGGGAAGTTGAAACCCGCCGGGTCTTTCAACGGCCCGTGAACGCAAAACAGCAGCAGGTTCAGGGCGATGTAATTGAGCATGATGCTGGTCAGGATTTCGTTGGCATTGAAACGCGTGCGCAGCCACGCCGTGAGTCCGGCCCAAGCCGCCCCTGCCAGGGTGCCGGTCAGCAGGATCAGCACCAATGCCCAGCGGCTTTGCACGTCGATGATGTTCACCGCCAAGGCACTGCCGGCCAGGGCGCCCAGCAGCAGTTGGCCTTCGGCGCCGATGTTCCAGATCCGCGCCTGATAGGCCACGGCCAGACCGAGGGCGCAGAGCAGGATCGGCAAGGTCTTGACCAGCCACTCGGACACGCCGTACAGGTCGCTGATCGGGGCGATCAACAGGGTGTACAGCGTTTGCAACGGGTCATGCCCCAGGGTGATGAACAGCAGCGAGCCGCAGCCCAGGGTCAATACGGCGGCCAGCAGCGGCGAGCACCAGAGCATCAGGCGCGATTGCTGGCCGCGGGGTTCGAGAGAAAGCAGCATGTGAAACTCCGTTATACCGGCGCGGGGGCAGAGGGTTGAGGGGCGTCGAACTGGCCGGCCATCCAGCCGCCGACGTCGCTGAGCCGGGTCTCGCCCGTGGGGCGCAAGGCCGACAGGCGCCCGCCGCACAAGGCGCCGAGGCGGTCGCTGATCTGGAACAGTTCGTCGAGGTCTTCGGAGATCACTAGAATGGCCGCGCCCGCATCGCGCAGGGCGATCAGGGCATGATGGATGGTCGCCGCCGCCCCGACGTCCACGCCCCAGGTCGGGTGCGCGGCCACCAGCAGTTTTGGCTGTTGGAGAATTTCCCGGCCAAGAATGAATTTCTGCAAGTTGCCCCCCGAAAGGCTGCGTGCCGGGGTTCGGGTGTCAGGTGTCTTCACACCGAAGCGACGGATGATTTCCTCGGCCAGGTGTTCGACCTGGCGGCGTCGAATCAGCCCATGACTGACCAGGCCCTGTTGGAACGCGCTGAGCAAGGCGTTATCCGCCAGGCTCAATTGCGGCACGGCGCCGTGGCCCAGGCGTTCGGCGGGGACAAATGCCAGGCCGAGTCGACGACGGGCATCGGGGCGCAGGTGCGCGACGGGTTGACCGGCGAATCGGATCGTTTCGCCTTGCTGGCGGGGAAGTTGCGTTTCTCCGCTGAGCAACGCCAGCCATTCGTCCTGGCCGTTGCCCGCCACCCCGGCGATGCCGACGATTTCGCCGCTGCAGACCTCCAGGTCAATGCCCCTCAACGAGCAGCCGAACGGGTCCGGGTTGTGCCAGGACAGCTGGTTGATTTGCAGGAAGGCTTTGTCTGCGCTGACCTTGGGGTAGTCCGTGATCAGCCCGGCCGCTTCGCCGACCATCAGTTGTGCCAGCTCCCGGTCCGAGCAGTGCGCCGGGGTGCAATGCCCCGAAACCCGCCCGCCTCGCAGTACCGTGGCGCTGTGGCACAAGGCTCGCACCTCTCCGAGCTTGTGGCTGATAAACAAAATGCTGCAGCCCTCGCTCGCCAGCCGGCGCAGGGTCACGAACAACTCTTCGGCTTCCACGGGCGTGAGCACCGAGGTCGGTTCATCAAGAATCAACAGCCGAATGTCCTGCATCAGGCAGCGAATGATCTCCACCCGTTGGCGCTCGCCGATCGACAGGCTGTGAACCAGCCGCTGCGGTTCCAGCGCCATGCCGTAGCGCCGGGACACTTCGCGAATCCGGGGTTCCAGCTGTGCTGGCGAACCGGCTGTCGCGCCCATTGCCAGGGCGATGTTCTGCGCAACGGTGAGGGTTTCGAACAGCGAGAAATGCTGGAATACCATGCCGATGCCCAAGCTGCGAGCCTGGGCCGGGTTACGCAGGTTGACGCGCTGGCCTTGCCAGATCACTTCACCCGAATCGGCAGGGGTGACGCCGTAGATGATCTTCATCAGGGTGCTTTTGCCCGCACCGTTTTCGCCGAGCAGGGCGTGGATTTCTCCGGGTTGGATGCTCAGGTCGATGGCGTCGTTGGCCAGGCAACCGGGGTAGCGTTTGCTGATCTTGCGCAGTTGCAGGCGCGCGATGGAGTCGGGGTTGGACATGACAGGCTCGGGCCGATGGACAGGAATGCCTGTGGATAAAGCAATTTCCTGGCCATGAGGTCAGGAAAATGCCTTGGCCCCGCTGCCAAGGCCCTCTGCGTATGGCCTGGATAGCTGCAACAGGAAAATTTGCACCGGGTTGGAGCGCGCATGTTTTATGCAGGCATCGGTTTGCCCTGAAATGGGTGGTTAAAAATTGAACAAGCGACCGCGAGCCGTGATCTTCTTGGGGCGGGAGGAGCCATGAACGGGTTATCCACAGGTTGCTCCACAGTTATTGTGCGCAAGCTGGAGACTCGGGCATAAGCAATGCGAGGCTTTCTTCTAAAGGTGATAAACCCCTGCAAGCATTTGTTTTGCAGATGGATTTGTCGATTGGGCAGGACTTTGGACGAAAAATGAGCAACCCTCTGAAACCCGCATGACAGAAGGGTTACAGAGGAATGTGCTCAGGTTATCCACAGTCGGGTGCACAGTGGATGTGGGCAAGTTGAACGATTGCGCGATGCCCTGAAAGGTTGCAAGCCTGCGAACTCAACGCTCCAGCAGGATCCGTCCACGGCTCAGGCCGGCCAGTTGCGTCTGCAAGGTTTCGATGTGAGCTTCACCCACGGCCAATTGCAGGTCTACGCCATTGGCGGTGAAGCGTTCTTCGTTCACCAACCCGCCGCACTCGGCGACGCGCAGTTTCACCAGGGGCAGTTCGGCGAACCCGCAGCTACAGTGCAGCGGCACACGGCTGATCAGTTCGATTTTTTCGGCGTTTTGCAGGCATTTGTTCGCACCGCCGCCGTAAGCCCGGGCGAGCCCACCCGTGCCCAGTTGAATCCCGCCGTACCAGCGAATCACCAGCACCACGACTTGATCGCAGGCCTGGGCTTCGATCGCGGCCAGGATCGGCCGCCCGGCGGTGCCACCTGGTTCGCCATCGTCGTTGCTGCGGTATTGGTCGCCGAGTTTCCAGGCCCAGCAATTGTGCGTGGCATCCAGGTCGCTGTGCTGCTCGATGAACGCTTGGGCATCGGTGGGGCTTGTGATGGGCGCGGCGAAGGTGATGAAGCGGCTTTTGCGAATTTCTTCGCGGTACTCGCAAAAACCGGCAAGGGTAAAGGGCATGGCGATCTTAAAGAGTGGGTGTCAGGCCGCAGCCCTTGAGAATGATGCGGATCAGGTTGTCACCCGCATCGATCATGTCCTGCTTGGTCAACTTGCTGCGACCGGTCACGCGACAGATCTGGGTGGCGAAGTCGGCGTAATGCTGGGTGCTGCCCCACAACAGGAAAATAAGGTGCACCGGATCGATCGGGTCCATCTTGCCGGCGTCGATCCAGGCCTGGAACACGGCCGCCCGACCATTGAACCAGGCGCGATAATCCTGGTTGAAATACTCGGTCAGGCATTCGCCACCGCTGATCACTTCCATGGCAAACAACCGCGATGCCTGGGGCTGGCGACGAGAGAACTCCATTTTGGCGCGGATATAGCGGGTCAAGGCTTCGGCCGGATCATCCTCGGCGGTGAGGGTATTGAAGGTGCTGTCCCACAATTCGATGATGTTGCTCAGCACCGCCACGTACAAGCCGAGTTTATTGGTGAAGTAATAATGCAGGTTCGCCTTGGGCAGCCCGGCCTTGAGGGCGATGGCATTCATGCTGGTGCCTTTGAACCCGTGGCGGGCGAATTCATCTTCGGCAGCCTTGAGGATCGTCTCTTCGTTCTTTTGACGAATGCGACTGGTGGGCTTGCCACTGTGGGCTGGGACTTCAAAGGTCATGGGCGTTTCCGGGCTGGGTCTGTGGGCAAGCAAATGCGTTGATAGCGCACCGGCATCAATCCGACAAGTGTCATCACACTAAAAAGACCTCCGCCGATGACCAGGCCAACCTCGACCAATGTGGGAGCGAGCTTGCTCGCGATAGCGGTTAGTCAGTCAATGATGATGTGGATGACCTATCGCTATCGCGAGCAAGCTCGCTCCCACAAGGGGTAAATGGGATCAGCGGGTGGCCGCCAGGCTCTCTAGGAAACTCTCCAGCACCAGATGAGGCCGGCGACCCTTGCGCGTAACCGACGCCAGGCTCAGGTCATAGAACCGTGCCGCGGGTTTCAAGGGCCGCAACCGACCTTGCTGGACCCAGAGGTTGGCGTAGTGATCAGGCAGGTAACCGATGTAGCGCCCGGTGAGAATCAGGAACGCCATGCCTTCACGGTCCGATGCACTCGCGGTGCAATTGAGCGCCTGGTAGTGGGCCTGGATCTCGGCCGGCAGGCGGAACGTGGGGGCGATGGCGTCCTGGCTATTGAGGCGAGCGTCTTCAAGCTGCTGGTCATCGACATAAAACAGCGGATGCCCGACCGCGCAGTACAGCAGCGACCGCTCACTGTACAGCGGTTGATATTCCAGCCCTGACAGGGCACTGGCCTGGGGGACCACGCCGACATGCAAGCGCCCGTCGAGTACGCCTTGCTCGACTTCGTTGGGGGCGATCATGCGAATCTGGATCTGCACGTCGGGCCCGCGTTCTTTCAATTGCGCCAGGGCGTGGGTGATGCGCATGTGGGGCAGGGTAACCAGGTTGTCGGTCAGGCCGATGGTCAATTCGCCGCGCAAGTGCTGGTGCAGGCCGTTGACCTCGGTGCGAAAACTTTCCAGTGCGCTCAAAAGCTGCAACGCCGACTGATACACCTCGCGGCCTTCCTCGGTCAGGGAAAAACCCGCGCGCCCGCGTTGGCACAGACGCAAACCGAGGCGTTGCTCGAGATCGCTCATCTGCTGGCTGATGGCCGAGCGGCCGATGCCCAGCACGGTTTCCGCGGCGGAAAACCCACCACATTCCACGACGCTGCGGAAAATGCGCAGCAGGCGAATATCAAAGTCGCTGACCTGGGCCAGTGGATCGGGACGACGCGCGCTCATAGTTTAGTGATCCGCCGACTGAAGGTTACAAAAGTTGCATTTCATCGACTTTATCGCCGTGGCAACTTAGCTGCAAGAACGCTTTCGATTCCCTGTCGCTTATGACTTGCGAGGTTTTTGTCGATGAACATGCCCGAACACGCTGCCGGTTCCCTGGCCAACCAGCTCAAGCTCGATGCCCACTGGATGCCTTACACCGCCAACCGTAATTTCCAGCGCGATCCGCGCCTGATCGTCGCCGCCGAAGGCAGCTGGTTGGTGGATGACAAGGGGCGCAAGGTGTACGACTCGCTGTCGGGGCTGTGGACATGCGGTGCCGGGCACACTCGCAAGGAAATCCAGGAAGCGGTCGCCAAGCAACTGGGCACCCTCGATTATTCGCCGGGGTTCCAGTACGGTCATCCGCTGTCGTTCCAGTTGGCGGAAAAAATCACCAGCCTGACCCCGGGCAATCTCAATCATGTGTTCTTCACCGATTCCGGCTCCGAATGCGCCGATACCGCGGTGAAGATGGTCCGCGCCTACTGGCGCCTCAAGGGCCAGGCGACCAAGACCAAAATGATCGGCCGTGCCCGTGGCTATCACGGGGTAAACATCGCCGGCACCAGCCTCGGCGGTGTCAGCGGCAACCGCAAGTTGTTCGGCCAGGCGATGATGGATGTCGATCACTTGCCCCACACCTTGCTGGCCAGCAACGCCTATTCCCGTGGCATGCCGAAAGAAGGTGGCATCGCCTTGGCCGATGAGCTGCTGAAGCTGATCGAACTGCACGATGCGTCCAACATCGCTGCGGTGTTCGTCGAACCGATGGCTGGCTCGGCCGGTGTGCTGGTGCCGCCAGAGGGGTACCTCAAGCGCCTGCGGGAAATCTGCGACCAGCACAGCATTCTCTTGGTGTTCGACGAAGTGATCACCGGTTTCGGTCGCACCGGTTCGATGTTCGGTGCCGACAGCTTTGGCGTGACCCCGGACCTGATGTGCATCGCCAAGCAAGTCACCAATGGCGCGATTCCCATGGGTGCGGTGATTGCCAGCAGCGAGATCTACCAGACGTTCATGAACCAGCCGACGCCTGAGTACGCGGTGGAATTCCCCCACGGCTACACCTACTCGGCGCACCCGGTGGCTTGCGCGGCTGGCCTGGCGGCGCTGGACCTGCTGCAAAAGGAAAACCTGGTACAGAGCGTGGCCGAGATCGCCCCGCATTTCGAGAATGCGCTGCACGGCTTGAAGGGCGCGAAGAACGTCATCGACATTCGTAACTATGGCCTGGCCGGCGCGATCCAGATCGCCGGGCGCGATGGCGATGCCATCGTGCGTCCGTTCGAGGCCGGCATGGCGTTGTGGAAAGCCGGGTTCTATGTGCGCTTCGGCGGCGACACCCTGCAATTCGGGCCTACGTTCAACAGTAAGCCGCAGGACTTGGATCGCCTGTTCGATGCCGTCGGTGAAGTGCTGAACAAGCTCGACTGATGCGTCCTTCTCTATAGCTTTCGATAACGGGCGTCCGGTCACGGGCGCCTGTGGATAATTCCGGAGTCCCCCATGAGCCTCATCCCGCATTTGATCAATGGCGAACTGCTGAGTGACAGCGCTCGCACCGCCGACGTTTTCAATCCGTCCACTGGCCAGGCCATCCATAAGGTGCCGTTGGCCGACCGCGCGACCATCCAGCAGGCTATCGACGCCGCCAAGGCGGCTTTCCCGGCCTGGCGCAATACACCTGCGGCCAAGCGTGCGCAGGTCATGTTCCGTTTCAAGCAATTGCTGGAGCAAAACGAGGCGCGTATCGCCCAGTTGATCAGCGAAGAACACGGCAAGACCTTGGAAGACGCGGCCGGTGAACTCAAGCGCGGCATCGAGAACGTCGAGTTTGCCTGTGCAGCGCCAGAAATCCTGAAAGGCGAATACAGCCGCAACGTAGGACCGAACATCGACGCCTGGTCAGACTTTCAACCCTTGGGCGTGGTGGCAGGCATCACGCCGTTCAACTTCCCGGCGATGGTTCCGCTGTGGATGTATCCGCTGGCGATCGTCTGCGGTAACTGCTTCATTCTCAAGCCGTCCGAGCGCGACCCGAGTTCGACGTTGCTGATCGCTCAGTTGCTGTTGGAAGCCGGTTTGCCCAAGGGCGTCTTGAGCGTGGTCCATGGCGACAAGGCCGCGGTGGACGCGCTGATCGAAGCGCCGGAAGTGAAGGCGCTGAGTTTTGTCGGTTCGACGCCGATTGCCGAATACATCTATGCCGAGGGCACTCGACGTGGCAAGCGCGTCCAGGCACTGGGCGGGGCGAAGAACCATGCGGTGCTGATGCCGGATGCCGACCTGGACAATGCCGTCAGCGCGTTGATGGGCGCGGCGTACGGTTCGTGCGGCGAACGTTGCATGGCGATTTCGGTGGCAGTGTGTGTGGGCGACCAGGTGGCGGATGCGCTGGTGGCCAAGTTGGTACCGCAGATCAAGGCGTTGAAGATCGGTGCCGGCACGTCTTGCGGGCTGGACATGGGGCCGTTGGTGACCGGTCAGCACCGGGACAAGGTCAGTGGCTATATAGAAGAGGGTGTGGCGGCGGGTGCTTCGCTGATTGTCGATGGTCGCGGCTTGAGTGTGGCTGGGCACGAGGAGGGCTTCTTCCTGGGTGGCTGCCTGTTCGATCGTGTGACCCCCGAGATGCGCATCTATAAGGAAGAGATCTTTGGGCCGGTGTTGTGCATCGTCCGGGTCAACAGCCTGGAAGAGGCGATGCAACTGATCAATGATCACGAGTATGGCAACGGCACCTGCATCTTCACCCGCGATGGCGAGGCGGCGCGGTTGTTCTGCGACGAGATCGAGGTCGGCATGGTGGGCGTCAACGTTCCGTTGCCGGTGCCTGTGGCCTATCACAGCTTTGGCGGTTGGAAGCGTTCGCTATTCGGCGACCTGCACGCCTATGGCCCGGACGGCGTGCGTTTCTATACCCGTCGCAAGGCGATCACCCAGCGCTGGCCGCAGCGTGCCAGCCATGAGGCTTCACAGTTCGCATTCCCCAGCTTGTAATCGGTCAGAGAAGAGGCCGGCGCCGTCAGGCGCCGGCCTCCATGTTTGTGGGGCTTTTTGATCGATGTGACAGAATTATGAAAAAAGCTGTTGACGGCAGATTCTGGAAGTCTATAATTCGCCCCACTTCCGGCGCAGTCGAAACGGAAAACTCCTTGATATTCAATGAGTTAAGTAGGTTTCGACGGTGCAGGGCTTCAGTTCATCGAAGCCCGGAAGGCGCAGATAGAGCAGTGTTGTTTGGCTCTATATGCGGTTCGATCTTCTCGGTCGAAAGCGGTGAAAAAGAGGTGTTGACAGCAGCGAGTAACGCTGTAGAATTCGCCTCCCGCTAACGAGAGATCGGAAGCGCAAGTGGTTGAAGTTGTTGATGTTTCGGAAGCGAAACTTTGAAAACTTCTGAAAATAACCGCTTGACAGATA
>NZ_FMXV01000045.1:0-27591 GCF_900104425.1 Pseudomonas sp. NFACC13-1
TGCGTTTATCGCTTTTTTAGGGATGGACTTGCGGGTCGATGATTCTGGAAAAAAGAATGGCGCCCGATACCTGTCCAAGAAGGGGGATCCAGAAATACGCCGACTAGCTCATATCGCCGCAATGACGGCGTGCCGCTCGCCTAGATGGAAACCATTTTACGAGTCGTACCTAGCGAGAGGCTTTTCAAAAACCCAGGCCTTGGTGGTGCTAGCCCGCAAGCTCTGCCGAGTGGCATTTGCCTTGATGAAAAATCAGAGCGAATACCAGCCAACGCCTATGTTGCAGGGTTGCCCTGCAACATAGAATCTCCCACAGTCTGATCTCCGACAGTCTAATCTGGGGCCAAGCCCCCTTGTGGGGGCTTGCTTCAGGCGGTGAAGTCGCTGGCGTGCAGCTCCTTGACGCCCACCAGTTCGAACTCGAACTCGGGGGTGGCGTCGGCGTTGGTACTGCCGGAGACGATGCCATCGACGAAGCGCAACTGGCCGGTGGCGTTGGTGGCGTCGAAGGCATTGCTGCCGATGAACGTGAAGGCATCGACGGTGGCGGTCGCCGGGTTGGCGTCCAGGCCGGTGAGGTCCAACTTGTCGAACTCCGCGCTCTTGAAACCGTTGATCACATCGCGCAAAGCCCCGACGCCCATGTCCGACAGCGCACCGAACGCGTAGGTGTCCGCGCCCGTGCCACCGGTGAGGTTGTCGGTGCCTGCGCCGCCGATCAACCGGTCATCGCCCGAACCGCCCACCAACGTATCGTTGCCTGCACCCCCATTCAGGATGTTCCCCGCGCTGTTACCGGACAGACTGTCGGCATAGGCGCTTCCCGTCAGGTTCTCGATGAATTTCAAGGTGTCGAGCCCGGAACCCACCGTGTTTTGTTGCGCAGACGTCGAGAGGTTCACCGTAACACCGGCCAGGGCTCGTTCGAACGACACCGTATCGTTGCCATCGCGCCCGTCCAGGATGTTGTTGCCGGCGCCAGCGAACAGCGTGTTGTCCAGCGCGTTGCCCGTGCCATTGGCGGCGCCAGTGCTGTCGATGTACAGGTTCTCGACGTTGCTGCCCAGCGTATAGGCGGCCAGGCTGCTGTGCACGCTGTCGACGCCTCCCGTCGTCGCATTGCTGTTGGTCTCGATGACGCTGTCGTCGGCATTGTCGACAAAGTAACTGTCGTTGCCGTCACCACCACTCATGCTGTCGGCCCCGGCGGCGCCATCGAGCACGTTATGGGCGGCATTGCCGGTGATGAAGTTACGCCGCTCGTTACCGGTGCCGTCGATCTCCGATATGCCGGTGAGCACCAGGTTTTCGAGGTTGGCGCCCAGGGTCCAACTGACCGAAGCTTTCACGGTGTCGATCTGCGAGGCCGAGGTGTTGGTTTCCACCACACTGTCGAACGCGTTGTCGACCACGTAGATGTCGTTGCCATCGCCGCCGGTCATGGTGTCGGCGCCCAGGTCGCCATCGATCGTGTCGTTGCCCGAGCTGCCCACCAGGGTATCGTCCTGGTCGGTGCCGGAAATGTGTCCGCCCTGGTTCTGGGCGTTGTCGAAAATGTCCTGCACGCTGTTGTTGTCGTTGGGGTTGCCGTGGAAGCCCAGGTCATCGGCGATGTAGTCGGCCAGGCGCTGGCCGACGATTTCCGCCGATTCTTCGTGCAGGTGCCAGACATCGTCGGGATACACCAGCGGATCGACTTCGTAGCGCAAGGGCAGGTCGGTGTAGTCCACCGCCAGCTTGACGTCGGCGCGTTCGGCGGCCATGGCCTCCTGGGCGGCGCGGACATAACCGACGCCTTCGACGATGGAGGCAATTTTCTCTTCCGAGTAACCCCGGGCCCGCGCCGCGTCCTGCTCGTAGTGCCCCGTCTCCATCATGTACACACTGAAGTTGCCGAACTGGGCGTGCAGGTAATCGAACACCTTCAAGGTTGCAGCCTTGTAGGCCGCTGCCGCCGCGGCCTTGTCCGTGGCGCGGGCGATTTCCTGGGCGGCTTCCTCGCCCTGGCCCCAGATGATGCCCATGGTGACGTTGTCGATCGACTGCAGTTCGGTGCGTTGGTCGCGCAGCAACGTCACCGCCCGCAACAGTGCCGGCCCGGGCTGGTTGGTGTCTGTCAGCCACCAGCACAGCTGGAGTTCCTCGGGGCTGAGTGTGGACAGGCCGTTGACCGTGCTGCCGCCGACCGCGATGTCGATACCGTTGCCATCGGCATCGGTGAACTGGCTGCGCACGTCGTAGGTGGTGTAGCGGTTCAAGTCATTGACCAGCATCGAGGTGCCCGATTGGTCATCGTCCTCGGTCATGCGCAGCAGGCGCGCATTGGATTGGCCGAGGGTGGGCAGGTAGAGAATGTCCTGCTGGGCACGCTCGCCGAAGACGAAGTCGTTGGCGGTGAGGGTGTTGAGGTAATTGCCGTTGAGGGCGATCTCGAAGCGATTGCCATCGGCGTCGGCTTCGGCGGACTTGATGTAGGTCTTGTCGCCCGCCGTGTTCAGGGTCATGTACAGCGTGCCGTTGCTGCCATCGCCGAGGCCGAGAAAGCCCAGCCCCGAAACGTCGATTTTGTCGACGCCAACGGTAAAGTCATAAATCGTGTCGGTGGCCGTGACGCCCCCGGTGTCGTAGTCGCGGTAGCTGTCGGACAGGTTGCTGTAGCGGAACGTGTCGGCGCCATCGCCACCGTACAACGAGTCGCGTCCGGCACCGCCGTCGACGATGTCCGCGCCGGTGCCGGCCTTGATCGTATCGTTGCCGCCGAGGCCGAGGATCAGGTCCGCACCCGTCGTGCCGTTGAGGGTTTCGGCGTTGTTGGTGCCGGTAATGGTGTTGGCGGGCGCATCGGCCACCACCAGGCTGAAGTTGTCGCTGACCGAGGCGCCCGAGGGGTCGGTGGCCTTGACCAGTATGTCGTAGTTGCCTGCAGCGGTGCTGGTTGGCGTGCCGCTGAAGGTCAGGCTGGTGGCATTGAAGCTCAGCCAGGTGGGTAGGGCGGTGCCATTGGCGAGGGTCGCGGTATAGGTCAGCACATCCTGGTTGGCGTCGGTGAAGCTGTTGCTCGCCACCGTGTATTTGAACGGCGTGCTTTCACTGGCGTTCTGGTCCAGGAGTGGGGTGGCCACGACCGGGGCCACGTTGGTGGGGTTGGTCTGGTCGGCGAAGACGAAGTGATTGGCCGTCAGGCTGCTGACGAAGTTGCCCGCCATCGAGATCTCGAACCGGTTGCCGTTGGCATCGACCGTGAGGTCCTTGAGGTAGGTGCGGTTGGTCGACGAACTGTAAGTGACCTGCAGGGTGCCGTTGAGCCCGTTGCCCAGGCCGGTATAGCCAAGCGCCGAGACATCGATCTTGTCCGCCGTCAGCTCGAAGTCGAGAATCTGGTCACTGGCGCTGGTGGAACTGGTGCGGTAGCTGTCGAGTTTGGAGGTGTAGCGGAACACATCGGCCCCTGTGCCGCCTGTGAGTTTGTCCACTCCGGTGCCGCCGACCAGGATGTCGTTGCCGGCGCCACCATTGAGGGTGTCATTGCCCGCGCCACCGAACAGTTGTTCATTGGCCGCGGTGCCGGTCAGCGTGTCGTTGTTCGGCGTGCCATTGATCACAATGGTGGTGGGAACGTCCTGCACGGCGAGGGTAAAGCTGTCGCTGACGGTGGCGTTGCTGCCGTCGCTCGCTGTGACCTGGATGGCGTAGGTGCCCGACGCGGTGTCGGGTGGCGTGCCACTGAAGGTGCGGGTGGCGGCATCGAAGACCAGCCAACTGGGCAGGGCGCTGCCATTGGCGAGTTTGGCGGTGTAGCTCAAGCTGTCGTTGTCTGGATCGGTGAAACTGGTGGCCGGCACCACGTAACTGAACGGGGTGTTTTCGGTCGCGTTCTGGTCCAGCAGCGGCGTCGCCAGTACCGGCGCCTGGTTGGTCGGCGAGGCGGTGGCGAAGACGAAGTTGGCACTGGTCAAGGTGTTGAGGTAATTGCCATCCAACGCCACTTCGAAGCGGTTGCCATTGGCATCGGCTTCCAGGGACTTGATGTAGGTCTTGGTGCCGGCGCTGTTGAGCACCAGGTACACGGTGTTGTTCTTGCCATCCCCCAGGCCGGTGAAACCCATGGCCGAGAGGTCGATCTTGTCGGCGCTGACGTTGAAGTCGGTGATCAGGTCGCCCAGGTTGGCGCCACCGGTGTTGTAGTTGCGGTAGCTGTCCAGGCGATTGGCGAACACAAAGGTATCCGCCCCTGCGCCACCGGTGAGGGTGTCCATGCCGGCACCGCCGTCGAGCTTGTCGTCGCCGGCGCCGCCACTGAGGCTGTCATTGCCCGCCAGGCCGAGCAAGGTGTCGGCCGCATCGCTCCCCAGCAACGAGTCGCTGCCACTGGTGCCGGTGATCACCCGGTTGAAGATGAAGTTGCTGGCGGTCAGGGTACTGGCGAGGTTGCCCGAGAGAATCAGCTCGAAGCGATTGCCACTGGCATCGGCGTCGAAGTCCTTGATGTAAGTGCGGTTGTTGCTGGCGCTGTAGCTGACCTGCAGGGTGCCGCCACGGCCATTGCCCAACCCGGTGAAGCCGAGGCCGGCGAGGTCGATCTTGTCCTGGGTGACGTCGAAGTCGGTGATGGTGTCATCGAAGCTGGTGGTCGCGTTGCGGTAACTGTCCGACTGAGCGACGAACCGGAACGTATCGGCGCCGGTGCCGCCGGTGAGTTTGTCGACGCCTGCGCCACCGACGAGGATGTCGCCGCCGGCCGCGCCATTGATGGTGTCATTACCCGCGCCGCCATAGAAAATCTCGCTGGCGGCGCTGCCGAGCAGGGTGTCGTTGCCCGCCGTGCCTTGTACGGTGGTCATCGGCACCGTGGCGCTGACGTAGCTGCCGTCGCCATAGACCAGCGTGGCACCCTTGCTGGTGTGGCTGATGGTGTTGGCGATGATGGCGTTGCGGTCGGTGCCGTCTTCATTGCGCTCTGCGACACCGTAGGTCGACAGGTCGCTGCCGCTGATGGTGTTGCCCTGGATGAGGTTATCGCTGCCGTTGAAGTACTTGCCGGACACGCCCAGGGTGTCGTCGTAGGACTGGATGATGATTTCCGGTACGGCACTGCCCAGGGCGTTGTTGTTGAGGGTGTTATCGATGACGTCGACGTGGTTGCTGCCGTAGATGCGGATCCCGGCACTGGCGTTGTCATGGATATCGATGCCCGTGACGGTCACTTCGCTGGAGAGCTTGACCAGCACACCTTCGGCGCCGTTGCCGTACACCTCGCCGCCGGTGATGGTGATGTTGCTGGGCGAGGGAATGTTCTCGCTGCCGCGCTGGACCACGATGCCATTGCCGCCGTTGTCGTAGGCGACGTTATTGGTCATGGTGAAATCGTGGGTGCTGGTGACGACGTTGAAACCGTGGCGGTCGTTGTTGTAGGCAACGTTGTTTTCGAAGGTGCTGTCGCTGAGGAAGTCGGCGACGAAACCGTCCAGGCCGTTGCCGTGGGACACGCTGTTCTTGATGACCATGTTGACGGTTTGCTCGTGGGGGTCGAAACCGTACCCGGAGCAATCCTTGATCTCGACGCTGTCGAGGGTCACGTTGGAGTCGTAGCCTTCTTCGCCGGGAATATAGCCGTTGAACCAGCCGTCGACCTTGCCGGTGGTGTTGTCGCGGTTGCCGTCGATGGTCAGGTTGCTCACGCCGAAATCGTGGGTTTCCTCGCCATAGGCCGAGCGGATGATGCCGGTGATCTTGGTGTCGGAGCCATCGGCCAGCTTGACCGTGGTGTCGCCCATGCCGTCGCCGTACAGATAGACGTTGCTCTTGAGCATCAGGCAGCCGTCAGAAGGTTCCTCACCCCCCGAAACGATGTAGGTGCCAGTGGGCATGTACACCTGCCCACCGCCGGCCGCGGCCGCCGCATCAATCGCACTCTGGATGGCTGCTGTGTCGTCTGTGATGCCATCTCCTTTGGCGCCAAAATTTTGTACGTTGAAAATCATGAGCTTATCTCCGTATCAGGCTTAAACCTAGGTAGACGTCAACATTCCATCGACGGCCTTCGTGTTATGACCCAACGGAGCGCAAAAGTTGTGACCGCATATCGGGGAAAGTGTCAAAAAGCCGGACTAACTGATCAGCGGTTGTGTGGGGTGAGCGCAAGAGCAACGTTTCGTTGACGCTTTCCCAAGCCCGACGCCGCCTACTGTGGGAGCGAGCTTGCTCGCGATAGCGGTGTGTCAGTCCACCTCAATGCAACAGATCCGACGCTATCGCGAGCAAGCTCGCTCCCACAGGATTCGTTGGTGTGGCGGACATGCGGTTTCCTTGATTGGCATCAACCCCGTTTCCAGTCCCGCAGGATAACCTCGAATAAACCAGCGCCCCTGCTGAAAAGGGGCGACCGAGGCACCCTCATGAGTTATCCGCTGTTTCTGACCTTGCATCTGTTTGCCGCGCTGGTGTTCATCGGCACGGTGTTCTTCGAGGTCCTGTTCCTGGAAAGCATCCGCAAGCAACTGCCCGCCAAAGTCATGGTGTTGCTGGAGCAGGGCATCAGCCGGCGCGCCCGGCAGTTGATGCCGTGGGTGCTGCTGGTGCTGTTCGGCGCGGGCGGTGGCATGGTCTGGCTACGCTATTGGCCGGCATTGTCGTCGCCGTTGCAGTCGTCCTTCGGTGTACTGCTGGGGCTGAAGATCCTGTTGGCGGGCAGTGTGCTGGGGCATTTCCTCTGGGCCATGTGGCTGTTCAGGCGCGCACGCATGAACGCCCGCTACGTGCACATCATCCATGTCAGCGTGTTCCTGCACATGGTGGCGATCGTGCTGCTGGCCAAGGGAATGTTCTACGTCACTTGGTAAGCGCTGGCGGCGGGAGCAAGCGCTTGATACAGGTCAAGGAGGCCCGGCCGGTGAGCGCGCAAACTGCCCTGGCACAGCCACTGGGAGATTGTCATGTTCGACCCGTTCCATGCCCCCGGCGAGCCACCCTCGGGACGTGCCCCGCGGGTGGCTGATTTCGATGGCCCGGTCGGTACCCGTAGATTCCATGCCGGCATCGGGTCCCTCGACCTGCTTCGGGGGTTGCGCACCAGCCGCCAGAAACGACGGCCCCTATCCGTGGCGGTGCACCTGCCTTCGCGCTTGCGGCTGGCGTCGTGTTCGCCCCTTGCCAGCAACTGCCGATGCGGCGAGATCGAGGGCTACCTGCAGCGCCTGGCGTATGAAATGGGTTTGGTCGGTTGCCACCTGGGGGCAGGTCGACGCGTCGAGCAGTTTTGCCTGACCGGTGGCACACCGGTGATCGCTCATTTGCAGAAACTGATGAGCGATCTGCGCAAGCGCTTCGACTTCAGCGAATACGACGGTGCCGATCAAAGCATCGAAGTGGACCTGCATCACACGGACTGGTCGACCATGGGCCTGATCCGTGACCAGGGCTTCACCCATGTCAGCATCGGTGTGCCCGACATTGGTATCGACACTGAGCTGTCGGTCGATTGCTACCAGAACCCGGCACCGATCCATTCGCTGATCGATGCGGCGCGCACGTTTGGTTTTCGCTCCATCAACATTGACTTGGGCTACGGCCACGCCTGGCAGACGCCCAACAGTTTCGCCCGGAAACTGGCGACGCTGATCGAACTGGAACCGGACCGGCTGCACGTTTTCGACTATGCCCGCGCGCCTTATCGTTATCGCTCGAAGAACGCCGGGGTGGCTGGGGTCTTTTGCGGCACGACCGACAAGGACGCCATGCGGCGCATCTGTTGCGAACAGTTGATCGGTGCCGGATATCATTACATCGGCCTGGGCCAGTTCGTCAGGGCCGACGATGACCTGGCGGTAGCCCAGGAGCACGGACGCCTGCATCGCAATTGCCAGGGTTTTACCCGTCACGGTTGCTGTGATCATGTGGGTTTCGGTTTGTCAGCCATCACCCAGATCGAGCACCTGTACGTACAGAACACCGACGACCTGCTTCGCTATTGCCAGCAACTGGATGCCGGGCAATTGCCGGTGTGCCGTGGCTGGCGCTGTGAAGCGCAGGACCAGGTCAGCGCGAGCGTGACCGAGCAGCTTTCCTGTGACATGGAGTTGGATATACCGGCTATCGAAGCGCGTTTCGGCCTGGTGTTTCGCGAGCACTTCGCGTCCGTCTGGCCGTTGCTGGAAGCGTTGCATGACCAGGGATTGATCGAGCTGACGAGCCGGTTTATCGGCATCTTGCCCGCCGGGCGCTTGAACGTGGATGCGATCTGCAACCTGTTCGACCCGGCACCGGACGAGGCAAGCCCACACGCCTTTGAAAAGTTGACCCCCTCATGAAGACTGCCTTCGGTTTCAATCGTGCCCTGGTGGAGAAGTACGACCGCCCGGGACCGCGCTACACCTCCTATCCGACGGCCCCGCAGTTTCACCAGGCCTTTGCCATGGACGAGTATCGCCAGGCTGCCCAGCGCAGTCACGAGGCTGCGCAGCCCAAGTCGTTGTCGGTCTACATCCATATCCCGTTCTGCCAGAGCCTTTGCTATTACTGCGCGTGCCACAAGATCATCACCCGCAAGACCCATCGCGCCACCGAATACCTGACCTACCTCAAGCGCGAAATAGCCCTGCAAGCGGCCTTGTTCGACCGATCGCGCAAACTCACCCAGCTGCATCTGGGCGGGGGCACGCCGACGTACCTGACCCATGGGCAACTGGGCGACCTGATGGACTGCCTGCACCAGTCGTTCGACATGGATGACAGCGACGCCCATGAGTTTTCCATCGAGGTCGATCCGCGGACCATCGATGCGCAACAGATCCAAGGCCTGCGCCAACTGGGATTCAATCGCCTGAGCTTTGGCGTCCAGGATTTTGATGCCCAGGTGCAGATTGCCGTCAACCGGGTGCAAAGCGAGGCCCAGGTCGTCGAGCTGGTGGAGGCCGCGCGTCGGGCGCGCTTCAAATCCGTCAGCGTCGATCTGATCTATGGCCTGCCGTTGCAGACCATCGCCAGTTTCGATACCACCTTGAGCAAGATCATCGCCTTGCGGCCAGACCGGATCGCGGCCTACAGCTATGCGCACCTGCCGCAACGGGTGCGGGCGCAACGGATGATTCGCCCCGAAGACATGCCGCCGCCCGAACGCAAGCTGCAATTGCTGGAACTGACCATCAATCGCCTGACCGAAGCCGGCTATGTCTACATCGGCATGGACCATTTCGCTTTGCCAGATGACGAACTGGTGTGCGCCCGCGCCCAAGGCACCTTGCAGCGCAATTTCCAAGGCTATTCCACCCACGCCGATTGCGACTTGATTGGCCTGGGGGTGTCGTCGATCGGCAAGGTGGGTGACAGCTACAACCAGAACGTCAAGGAGCTTTCCCAGTATTACGCCCGGCTGGATCAAGGCCTGCTACCGGTGCAGCGCGGCTATCGGCTGAGTGACGATGACCGCCTGCGGCGTGAGGTCATCAGCGAGCTGATGTGCCATGGGCGCATCGACTTCGACCGGATAGACAACGCCTTCGGCATTCGATTTGGCGAATACTTCGCCGATGCCCTGGAACGACTCCAGGAGCTGGTGTGCGACGGGTTGCTGGACATTCGCGACGATGAGCTGGTGCTGTTGCCCCAGGGCCAGTTGATGATGCGCAACGTGGCCATGGCATTCGACGCGTACCTGGGGGCGGACCAGACAGTCCAGTATTCGCGTACGGTCTGATGACGGCCCATCTTGTGGCGAGGGGATAAATCCCCTCGCCACAAGGGCCGGCTGAACGGGGCGCTATGATCTTTCAGTGCCTGGGTTTCCGGAGGCCGGAATCAGGTCGCGGATCGCATAGAAACCCTGCACCAGGCGATTCTTGGCCCGGTACTCGCACAGGAGCAGCAAGGTATCCGGCATCTGGGAGATGGACGAGGCATGTTTGACCACCATCGTCTTGCCTCCCGAGCGTAAGCGCACCAGTGCCCCGGGTTCGAATGTGCCCATTTGCAGTCACCTCACAGTCACGTTGCTTGTGCGTTCTACCCAACCCCCGCCCAGGGCCTTGTACAGATTGACTTCGGCGAGCAGCTGCGACAGCCGGTCGACGATCAGGGTTTGCTGGGCGCTGAACAGCGAGCGTTGGGCATCGAGGAACGTCAGGCTGCTATCCACGCCGATGCGATAACGTCGCTCCGCCAGGCGGTAGTAATCCTGGTTGGCTTGCACCAGGTCGCGCTGGGCGATCAGTTGGTCTTTATAGGTCTTGCGTGCCGCCAGGCCATCGGACACTTCCTGGAAGGCGGTCTGGATGGCTTTCTCATATTGCGAAACGCGGATGTCTTTCTGGATTTTCGAGTAGTTCAGGCTCGCCCGAAGGCTGCCGGCGTTGAAAATCGGTAGGTTGATCTGCGGTTGAAACGTCCAGCTGCCCGACCCGCCCTTGAACAGCCCGGACAGTTCCGTACTGGAACTGCCCGCGTTGGCGGTCAGGCTGATGCTCGGGAAAAAGGCGGCACGGGCCGCGCCGATGTTGGCGTTGGCCGATTGCAGCAGGTACTCGGCCTCCAGGATGTCTGGCCGGCGTTGCAGCAAGTCCGAAGGCAGGCCCGCCGGTACTTCGCTGAGCAGGTCCGATGCCAAGGGACGGCCGGGCAGGTCGTCGGCGACCGATGTGCCCACCAGCAACGTGAGGTTGTTGAGGTCCTGGGCGACCTGGCGCTGGAACTTCGCCAGGCTGGCCCTGGCGCTTTCCACCGAGGTTCGCGATTGGCTCAGGTTCAAGGCCGAGGCGGTGCCGACCTGGTTGCTGCGTTCGGTCAGGCGCAGGCTTTGCTCATAGGACTGGAGCGTGTCCTGGGTCAGCGCCAGCAGTTCCTGGTCGGCACGCCAGGTCAGGTAGGCACTGGCCACGCTGGCCACCAGGCTCAACTGGCTGCTGCGACGGGCCTCTTCGCTGGACAGATAGATCAGTGACGCCTGGTCGCTGAGGCTGCGTATGCGCCCGAACAGGTCCAGTTCATAAGCGCTGATCCCCAGGGTTGCCGAATACGAACTGCTGATGCCTGCGTCACCGGTTCCGGTGAGGCTGGCCGGCAGGCGCTGGCGCGAACCGGTGCCGTTGGCGCTGATCGCCGGGAAGAGGTCCGCCCGCTGGATCCGATACTGCGCCTGGTAAGCCTCGACGTTCAGGGCCGCTACCCGCAGGTCGCGGTTGTTGGCCAGCGCGCTTTCGATCAGTTGCGCCAGCACCGGATCCTGGAACAGGTCACGCCAACCCTGTTCGGCCGCCAGGGGCCCCGACAAGGCCGGGGCATAGGCCGAGGTTTGCGGATACTGCCCGGCGACCGGTGCGTCGGGACGTTGGTAGTCCGGGATCAGCGAACAACCGCCCAGCATGAATGCCGCGGCCGCCAGGGGGCTCAAGAGTTTATGCATCGACCTGTTATCTCATTGTGGTGCCTGCCCAGACCCCGCAGGCGCAGGCAGGCGGGTTCTGGCGGGCCGTGCGCGGCGAGCCGTCATGATCCGATCATCCACTTCGCCAGCCCATGGCGCCCACTCACGCCCAGCTTGGCGGCGGCACGCTTGAGGTAGGTTTCGATGGAGCTGTTCTTGACCTGCAGCTTTTCCGCAATTTCCGGCACGGTGCCCCCGGCCAGCAGGCCCAGGCAGACTTCTTTTTCCCGCACGGAAAGGGTGACGTCGCAGGGGCTCAATCGATCATTGAAATCCCGTTGCAACTGGGTCTGTTCGGCGGCATCGAGTGGATGGCCCGTAGCGCTGCCAGAGGCTTTGAAAGATTGGCGATTGAGGTGCGCATGACGCTCGGCCAGGGGCAACAGCGTTTCGGAAAGGTATTTCAGAAAGGACAGTTCCTGAAGGGAAAAGTCGCGCTGTACCTGAGGGCGTTGCAATGAGATCACACAGCGGCGATTGGCCTTGCGTGAAATCAGAATGCACTGGTGGGAAGTGCCGAGGCAGTCATTGCCTCTTTCGTCTTTCATCCGTGCGTTCAGATGGATCAGCAGGGCGTCATCCACCTCCAGCACTCTTTTCACCAAGGGGTGATCGTTGCGCTGTATCGCCGTGGTGGGGCAGGGGGATTGCATGTGCACGTTTTTTTCCGCACCCGCATACCCCAACAGCTGTACATCGAGGACGTTCGACTGGGTGTCGTCGGCTGTCCATTCACTCAATTCGAGTCGACTGACAGGCACCGTTGTTTCGATCATCTGGTGCATGTTGGTCAAGAAGCTCTCGTGTCCGACACTTGAAATCAGCTTTCCTAGCTCTACGTAGAGGTGCGATTTTTCTGCACCCTCAATACACGCATGTCGATTCATAGTCCTTATTCCTGCTTACTCGAAAAAACTCCGCATCCGTGATGTTGACGGAAGAAAATCCGACCGCTTCCAAAATGCTTGAGCCTCTTCTGGAGTTGATACTTGGAGCCAATATCGTCTTGTGAACCTATTGACTTAAACGGTTTAGCCGGTAGGGCTATTAGGCGTTTCCATGTGGGAAAAGTCTGTAAGGGAAAACAGGGACATTCCGGGTCAGTCAGTGGGGTGTCGGTTCTTG
Source organism: Pseudomonas sp. NFACC13-1 (assembly GCF_900104425.1). Classification (NCBI taxonomy): domain Bacteria; kingdom Pseudomonadati; phylum Pseudomonadota; class Gammaproteobacteria; order Pseudomonadales; family Pseudomonadaceae; genus Pseudomonas; species Pseudomonas sp. NFACC13-1. The sequence goes on from NZ_FMXV01000045.1 coordinate 12,539, forward strand.
GATACCTCCGGGCAAAAACACGTTGGGTCAAAGGTTTTTTTCCTCGCGTTGATCGCCGCGGGGACAGCTTTCAGCGCGGTGTCAGGAAAATATTCAGCTAAATTAAAGGGTTGTGTTCGGGGTTCGAATCTTGAAAGCCTGTTTTTTCATGATCGTCAATGTAGGAATTGTCTGGCAGCAGTGTCTCGATTTTGGATTCCCAGTATGGTGAAGAATTCTCATTTATCGATTTTCATTCCAGTGTATGTCGTTTTTTGTCTATGTAGGAGTCGCTTTTTGTCATTGACGCTTTAATGTCGCCGGTCCATGGCGGGAGGCACGCCGTCCCGCCCAGGCCCCTCGGTGACTGTTTCGCGAGGTTATGCGCAGGGCTTGAACGAGAGGAGGTCGATGTTCTTTTTCCGCAAGCTGCTTTGTGGCGTCAGGCGCATATACCATTCTCGCAGCCAGCAGGCGAGGGTCGATTCGGTTTGCTCTATACCGCTCATGAAGCGCGCGGCATTGACGATCCCGTTGGCCCGGGGGTGACGATGGGCCTGGTAGTGCAGCAGCGCGGTGCGCAGGTCCGGCGTTTGCGTCAGTCGATCGGCCAGTACCACGGCATCCTCGATCGCCTGTGCGGCACCTTGGCCCAGGCTGGGCAGCATGGGATGAGCCGCATCGCCCAAGAGCACCACGTGTCCATCGCAGAATTGCTCGACGGGATGGCGGTCCCGGGCATGCATTTTCAGTATGGCGCTCTCAGGGGTGGCCTCGATGGCAGCCACGACTTCCGGCGCCCAGCCGGCGTAGGCCGCGAGCACTTCCTGCTTGCTGATGTTCAAGGCGGCATCCGCCGCGTTTTCGTGATTGCAGGTGCCCCACCAGTACGCCTGGCCGTCCCCGACATCGCAGAGTCCGAAGCGCTTGCCGCGTCCCCAGTAATGCGCCACGTAGCCTTCGGTCATGACCGGATGGCTGAAGGGCGCCACCGCCAGCCAGGCAACATAACCCGATGGGCGGGTTGGGGTTTCGCCGAGCATCTGCTGGCGAATCACCGAGTTCAGACCATCGGCGCCAATCAACAGATCCGCTTCCCGGAGGCTGCCGTCCTCGAACCGCACCACGACTCCATCGGGGCGAGGGTCATACCCCGTGCAGCGCAACCCGGTCGTCAAGGTGTCGGTTGCGAGCTGCTGCGCCAACGCCCGTAGCAACAGCGGGCGCTGGATATTCACACTGGGATGACCCAGCTGTTCGCCGATCTCGTGGATCGGCATGCGGGTGATGGCATCGCCCTGGTGCTTCTTGAAGAAGAAGTCGCGGATCACCTGGCCGGCCTGTTCCACCGGAACATGGGCGTCAATCGAGTGCAACGCCGCCATGGCATTGGCCATGACGGACAAGCCGGTGCCACCGGTGCGCAGTGTCTGGGCCGCTTCGAAGACCTTGACCTGCCAGCCCGCGCGCTGCAGCGCGATGGCGGCGGTCAGCCCGCCGATCCCGGCACCGGCGACAATGGCTTTTTTGGGTGCTGTCATGCTGTTTCACCTGTATCGGGCCCGGAACGACCGGGCGATGGAGTCAAGCGGGGCCGTCAATCCGGCCCCGTGATCGGTGGTCATGGTCAAGCCAGTGCGCTCATGGATTCGGCGTTCCTGGCCCGGGCCAGGTCCATCCGCGACCGGATGCATTGGCCCACTCGCTCGATGTGCGGCTCGCGCATCATGGTCAGATGGTCGCCCTCCACGGCGACTCGCTGCACGTGGGGCGCAATCGAGCGCCAGCCGCGGTACGGGTCGCGGAAGGCGGTGCCCACCAGTTCATGGGGAGCTTGCAGTACATCGGGCAGCTCGACGTCCGCGGCGAACAGCGTGATGGGCAGGTCCAGGGGCGGGAAGCGATAGTCCAGCAGCCCTTGCCAGTTGGCATGGAACACCCGGAACAACTGATCGAGTGTCTCCAGGGTGATGGTCTCGTCAAAAATGCCCTGGTCTACACCGTGCTGCCGGATCGCCGCGAAGGCCTGCGGGTCGTCCAGGGAGGTGAAGTCGAGGGCGTGGTAGGCGTATTCCTTCTGGCCGTCGCCGCTGAGCAGTTCCCACATGAACCAGTTCATGAACTCGCTGCGTTCTATCCGCACCTCGCCCTGTCTGACGCGCACGATGGTGTCCAGCAGGAACACGTTATGCAGGCGCCGTCCGCGCCGCTGCAACTCGCTGGCCAGTTCATACGCCACGACGCCGCCATAGGACCAGCCGCCTATGTTCAGGGGACCTTCAGGGGCGACCTGCTCGATGGCATCCGCGTAGTACACCGCCTGGGCCTGCACCGATTGCAACGGTTCACGGCCATCCCATGTGCCTGGCGCTTGCAGGGCATACAGGTGGACCTGGTCCTTGAGCACCCGCGCCAGTGCCGCATAGCACAGCACGTGTCCGCCGATGGGGTGGACCAGGAACAACGTCGGCTTGCGCGTGGCATTCTTGAAGTCCACCAGCGCGCCGGCGCCGGGGTGTCCGGTTTCGGTCTGTTGCAGCACCTGGGCGAATTCGGCGATGGTCGGCGCCTGGATAAAGTCGGACAGCGAAGGTTCCAGGCCTTGATGTCTGGCGAGCATGGCCACCAGTCGCACCGCCTTGAGCGAATTGCCCCCCAGCTCGAAGAAGTTGTCGTGGACGCTGATGTTGTCCAGGTCCAACGTTTCCTGCCAGTAGGCTTGCAGCAGATCCTCCATGGCATTGCGCGGGCCAATGAAGGACCGCTGCAAGGTGGTCTGGACTTCTATCTTCTGCAAGCGCTGCCGGTCGATCTTGCCCGTGGGCCCGAGCGGTAGCTGCGCGATCCTGACCAGCGTGTTCGGCACCATGTAGTCGGGCAGCGCCAGGCGCATTTCCGCCTTGAATTGGTCCAGGTCCGGCTCGCGGCCCGGCAGGACCTGGACAAAGCCCACCAGATAACGACTGCCGTCGGTTGCCGTCTTGTCGATGACCGCCACCTGCTCGATGTCGGCCCTGAACCGGGCGGAGCCGAGCATGGCCACTTCGATCTCGCCGAGCTCGACGCGGTAACCGCGAATCTTGACTTGAGCGTCGCTGCGGCCCTGGTACACCAGATCGCCGCCAGGCAAGTAGAAACCAATGTCGCCGGTTTCATACAAACGTCGGGTCTGTCCCTCGAGCTGGCGATAAATGAAGCGCTCGTCGGTCAGGTCGGGGCGATTCCAGTAACCATTGGCGAGACAGGCCCCTTCGATGAACAGGTCGCCCGTCACGCCGACCGGGCAGGGGGTGCCGGCCGCGTCCAGGACATGCAGGCGTACTCCGTCGATGGGCGTGCCGATCGGCGGCATGCTCGGCCAGGTCGCCGTCGCGCCTTCAAGTCGCAGGCTCGTGACCACATGGGCCTCGGTCGGGCCATAGTGGTTCTCGACCCGGCAATCGCCGAGGCGATCGATCAGGTCGCGGATTTCGGCAGTGATTTTCAGCTGCTCGCCGGCGACGTTGATCTGGCGCAGCGAGGTGGGGTGGATACCGAGTTGTGTGGCGACTTCGGCCAAGCCCTGGAAGGCGACGTAAGGCAGGAACAGACGATTCACCTCTTGCGCGCCAATAAACTTCAGCAAGCGGATGAAGTCATAGCGCAGCCCTTCGTCAATCATCACCAGCTCATGACCGCTGGACAGGGTCGAGAAAATTTCCTGGAACGAAACGTCGAATGAGATGGGCGCGTATTGCAGCGTCTTCAGCGGTTGTGTCCCATGGACATCCTGCGCCTGCTGGCGATTCTGCCAGAGGATCATATTGGTCAAGGCCAGGTGTGGCATGGCCACGCCCTTGGGGCGGCCGGTCGAGCCCGAGGTGTAGAGCAAGTAGGCGTTGTCTTCAGCCATGATGCCGGCGGCAATGGCGGCCACCTGTTGGTGACTGCCGGCCAGGTTGTCGTCGAAGCCGGCGACCACGCTGTCCCAGTGGCGCGTATCGGCCTGGCCTGCCAGGGCCATCGCCAGGCTCGCAGACGCATCGGCGAACAGCACCAGGCGTGGCTGCGAGTCTTCTAGAATCAGCTGGATACGCTCCTGCGGATAGCTCAGGTCGATCGGAACGTAGGCGGCGCCGGCCTGTACGACACCGAGCAAGGCGACGATCAGGTCGGGCGAGCGGGGCATCATGATCGCGACCCGATCCCCCTGGCCGATACCGTGGCGGTGCAGCCAGTTCACCAGTCGGGCGCACGTATCGTGCAGTTGGCGGTAGGAAAGACGGGCCTGGCCAAAGCTCACGGCGGTCTGCTCGCCATGACGCGCGAAACTGTCCAGTAACACGCTCGACAGGTTGTCGTGGGGCAAGGGCGTAGCGGCCTCTGGCGTAGTTCGGTCGACGGGCGGCAGCCAGGCCGGGATGGCCGGTTTGGCCTCAGGCGCGGCGATCATCAGTTCCAGCGTACGCAGCAGGTACTCGGCATAGGCTTCGGCCTGGCTCGTAGCGACACGCGCGGTGCGGTAGTCCATTTTCAACATCAGCGAACCGTTGGCGGGGTGGCGGCCGAGGGTGGTCAGCAAGTCGTAGTTGCTCGCTTCCGTGGTTTCCCAATCGGTGAGGATCTCTTCGCCTTGGGCCAGCAGGTCCTTGAGCACGTAGAAATCGACGTAATTGAACACCACGTTCAAGGCGACATCGGTCTCGCGATGAATCAACGCGAACGGATAGCGCCGATGGGCAAAGACCTGTTGTTCCTGGGCAATCGTTGCCCGGATCAGCTCCAGCCAGCTCTGGCCCTGGCTGCTGAAGCGTACCGGCAGGGTATTGAGGAACAGACCCAGGACCGAAGCGGCATCTTCGAATGCCGGTCGGCCATGGCTGATCACACCGCACAGCACGTCCTTTTGATTGGACATGATTGCCTGGGCGAAACCGTGGGCCGTCAGCAGGACCGCGCGCAGGGGCAGGTCACGGGCCTGGCAGAAGGCTTCGAGCCGGGCCAGGTCCGCGGCCGGCAGTTCACGGTAGGCCGAGCGGTGCGGCGTCGGGTCTGGTGCCACTCCATGGATCCAGCTGGTCATGGCCGCGGCCGGCGCATCGTGCAGGTATTCGCGCCAGAACCGGCGGTGGGTCTGCGTCGCCATGGCTTGTTGCTCCAGGGCCACGAAGTCGGCTGGCGTGGTGGTCAGGGCCGGCAGGGCGTCGGTGCCCGGTGCCGAGGTGTAGAGCGTGATCAGGTCGCGCATCAAGGTGGCGACGCTCCAGCCATCGAGGATCGCATGGTGGAAGCTGAAGACCAGGTCGATTTCAGTCTCCGCGACGAACACGCAGAACTGATACAGCGGCGCCCGATGCCAGTCTTCGCGGTAACGCTTGCGCTCCTCCACGTAGGCGGCGATGGCGTGGGCCCGGGCGTCGGGGCTCATTGAGCAGACATCGATGATTTGCACCGGCGGCTCGACGCTCGAGTGCACCCGGGCCATGGGCACCTCGGCGTGACCGATATCGAACGACATGCGCAAGGCCGGATGACGCCGGATCAATGCGGTACAGGCCCGCTCCCACGCCGGCGCATCCCACTGCAGGCGCAAGCGGTAGCGGAAGATGTCGTGATAGATCGCCGAATCCGGGTGCATCATCGAGTGATAAATCATCCCGACTTGCAGCTGCGAAGCGGCAAACACGTCATCGAACACGCCTTCGCTGGCCAGGCGGATTGCCGACGGAACCTGGGCGAAAGGCGCCACGTGGGCCAAGGGTTCGAGCTCGGTGGCCGGGGTTTGCCCGGACGCCAGGGCCTCGGCCAACTGGGCGATGGTGGGGTACTGGTAGACCTGCGCCAGGGTCAGCGCAATCCCTTGTTCACGGGCATGGATCTGCAAGTGGATGACTTTCAGGGAGTCGCCGCCCAGCATGAAGTAGTTGTCATGGATGCCCAACGTCGAGCGCTTGAGGTTGTCCCGCCACAGCTCGGCGAGGACCTGTTCCAACGCCGTGCATGGGGCTGTCGTATCGCTTCCCAGGTTGGCTGCTGGCTCGGGCAGGGCCTTGCGGTCCAGCTTGCCATTGACACTCAACGGGAACTGATCGAGCTCGACCAGGTGCCTGGGCACCATGTAGTCAGGCACCTGCTGGCGCAAGGTTTCCCGCAACGCTTGCGGGGATGGCGAGCAGCCGGGCTCGCTCACCCAATAGGCGTTGAGGTACGCATCGCCGGCTTCCTGGCGGGCGATCACGACCACGTCCTTGACACCATCACAGGCGAGCAGGTGGGCTTCGATCTCGCCCAGTTCGATGCGCAGGCCGCGGATTTTCACCTGGAAATCGTTGCGTCCCAGGTATTCGAGGCTGCCATCGGGCAGCCAACGCCCGAGGTCGCCGGTCTTGTACAGCCGCGCCTGGGGCTCGCTGCCCAAGGGGTCGTGGATAAACCGTTCGGCCGTCAGTTCGGGACGGTTCAGGTAACCCCGCGCGACCCCGATGCCACCGATGTGCAGCTCGCCGGCCACACCCGGTGGCAGCAGTTGCAGGTTCGCGTCGAGGACATGCATTTGGATATTCGCGATCGGTCGACCGATCGGTACGATGCCGTCGTGCGCATCGGGCCGGCAATGCCAGGCCGTCACGTCGACGGCCGCTTCGGTGGGGCCGTAGAGGTTGTGCAATTGAACCGTCGGCAAACATTCGAAAAAACGCTTCTGCAAGGCATGGGGCAAGGCCTCGCCGCTGCACAAGACCTGCTGGAGCGCGGGCAGGCGCTGTGGCTCCACCTGGTCGAGAAAGACCTGCAGCATCGATGGGACGAAATGCAGCAGCGTAATGCCGGCGCTCGCCATGATGTCCATCAGGTAGTGCGGATCCTTGTGTCCGTCGGGGGCGGCGACGATCAGTTGCGCGCCACTGAGCAACGGCAGGAAAAATTCCCAGACCGACACGTCGAAACTGAACGGCGTCTTTTGCAGGATCCGGCTGTGTTCATCGACCCCATAGGCATCGCGCGCCCAGAGCAAGCGATTGACGACCCCGTCATGCTGGTTCATCACACCCTTGGGCAAGCCGGTGGAGCCGGAGGTGTAGATCACGTAGGCCAGGTGTCGCGGCGTCAGCCCGAGCGCGGCGGGGTCCGGGTTGTGCGTCGGTTGTCGAGACAGCGCTTCAGAGTCGGCATCCAGGCACAGCACGGGCATCGTCACGGCGGGCAGGTTCGCCAATAACCCCTGGGTGGTGATCAGGGCACTGGGCGCGCTGTCGCTGAGCATATGGCTCAAACGGTCGGCCGGATAACCCGGGTCCAGCGGCACGTAGGCGGCACCCGCTTTGAGAATGCCCAGCAGGCCGACCACCATCTCCAGGCTGCGGTCCAGGCAGATGGCAACGCGATCGTCGCGGCCAAGCCCGGTTTCCAGCAGGGCATGGGCCAGGCGGTTGGCCTGACGGTTCAGCGCGTCGTAAGTCAGCGCCTGGTCTGCGAAGCGCACCGCGATGGCATCGGGACGAGCGGCGACCTGGGCTTCGATCAGTTGATGGAGCAGCACATCCCTTGGGTAGTCGACGTCGGTGCGATTCCAGTCCTGCAGCAATCGGCGCTCAGTGGGCGCCAGCGGGTCGAGGGCCGCGACCGACACGTCGAAATCAGCGGCCACGCACGCCAGGATGTTCATGAAGCGCTGTTGCAAGGCCTCGATCTGCGACGCGTCGAAATAGGCCTCGTTGTAGATGAAGTGCATCCACACATCGTCTTGCGGCGCGGACTCACGAACGTGCATTGCCAGTGGCATTTGTTCGTAGCCATTGCTGAGCTTGACCGGCTGTGCCGGCGCGGGCCCGTACCAGGTGTCCTGGTCCTGCTCGTAGGACACCACCACGTCGAACAACTGCCGCCGCCCCAGGTTCTGCAAGCCGAGTTCGCGGTTCAATTCGCTCAGCGGGAAGCGCTGGTAGCGATAATCCTGCTTGAGCGTCAGGGCAATCTTGCCAACCAGGTCGCTGAAGCTCAGGTCGGTGCCCAGGCTCAGGCGTACCGGGCTCATGCCGACGAACAAGCCCATCGTGGCCTTGTGTGCGGCATTGGCGCGGTTGAGGATGGGCAGGCCGATGACGATTTCATCCCGTTGCTCGGTGCGCGCGAAGTAGCTGTACAGCACCCCGAGCATGACGTGGAAGACCGTCGCCTGGCCCGCGGCCTTCGCGTTTTCGCCAAGACAGTTGTAAAGCGCCCGGGGCAGGCGCCAGGCATGGTTCTGGCTGGGCGCCAGGCGTTGGTCGAGCCGACCCGGATGACGGGGTGCGAGCAGGGGCTCGGGCAGTGTGCGGTACTTCTCCAACCAGTATTGGCGCTGGCGCTGGAACGAAACCGAGTCTTTGCTGGCGACTTGCTGCTCGACATACGCTTGATAGGTGGGGGCCGTCGCCGTGTTTTGCGCCTGGTCATGCAGGGCGGTATAGGCCTGGCTGAGTGTTCGGCCAATCATGGCGAAGGACCAGCCATCGATGATCAGGTGATGGCAATTGACGAAGCAGTAGTGGAGGTCTTCCCGGACCTTGACCAGGTCCGCACGCACCAGCAGCCCATCGTCAAAGGAAAACGGGGTTTGCAGCTCGGCCTGCAGCAAGGCCAATGCGCTGGCCTCTGGATCGGCATGGCCCGACACGTCGTGCACCGCCAACGGGGCGTCGACCGGCCCCAGGAAGCGTTGGCGCGGCAGCGGGTGCTCGCTGGAGCCGGGCACCAGCTGGATCCGCAGGGCATCGTGGCCGTTGACGACCTGGTTGAAGGCCGCCCGTAGCAGCGTGGCGTCGACCGCGCCGTTGATGCGGGCATAGCCGCCGATGTTGTACAACGGGCTGTCAGCATGCAGCACCTGGTCCAGCCAGATGTCCAGTTGCGGGGTGGTGAGGGGATAAAGCACGCACTCTGCGCTCGTTGCGGGCAGGGTCTGGGTCATGGTGTTCTCCGTGGGCCGATCCGCTGGCCCGATGAAACGAGTGAAAAGAGTGATGCCTTCTGGCCGGGCCAATGGCAGTGCTGCGTCAGTCGCCAATCAATCCGTGATTACGCGACGCGATACGTCGCGGCTCTGCGGGCGATTGCCTCGATTTGCAGCGCTGCCGCTTCGCGGGCGCTGTCACCACTGGCCATCGCCTTGCTGTAGCGCTCACAACTGGCGCGCACGTCAGCACTGTTCAGCACCGTGTCCAGGGCCGAGGCCAGTGCCTCGGCGGAGGCCGGCGTGGACACCTGCAAGCCGCACCCCAGGCGTTGCATTCGCGCGGCGTTGTCGAAATGGTCGTGGGCAAATGGGGTGGTGATCTGTGGCACTCCGGCGGCGATTGCCAGGGCCGTGGTCCCGACGCCTCCGTGATGCACCAGGGCCGAGGTATGGGGCAGGATGCGGCTCATGGGAACATAAGGCCTGACCAGGATCCTGCCGTCGCTGGACAACGACGGGTCGACCGGCTGGCGGGTCAGGAACACGCCGCGGCGGTCGATCAACTTCAGTGCTTTCGCCGCCGCGGCGAAGTACTGTTCGGCATTGACCGTCGTCGAGCCCGGGGTGAACACCACCGGTGGGGATGCATTCAAAAAGTCCTCCAGCTCGGCGTCTGGCGCCTCGAAACCGGATTCATCGAATAACGGGAACCCGGTCAGTACCGTCTGGGCAGGCCAGTCCTGTTGGATCGGGGCGAACCAGTCCGGAAACAACCCCAATACCCGGTCGGGCGAGGAAATCCACTGGCTGATGATGCGTTTGACCGCAGGCAAGCCCAGTTCCCGGCGAAAACCGTTGAGCTCAGGCTTCATGAGCCGATCGAGGAAGGTGTGCTCGATGACCCCCAGCAGCAGGCGTCGCAAGGGATACGGTACGAAGGCCGGCAGGTTCGTTCCAGGCGGATGGACGGGGCGCGCGAGGGGCGACCAGATGGCGAAGGGTGTGACCTGGCCAGTGACCAGTGGGATGCCGTGTCTTTCCTGTAGCAGCCGCGCGGAAAACGCCCACAACGAGCCGAGCAGGATGGTGTCGTCGTCACAGGCTTGTTCCAGTAGCCGATACTGTTCGCGCAACGTGCCACCGACGGTTTTCCATAGGGTGGGCAGTGACGTGCGCGGATGCCACAACGCCGGGTCAGCCATGACCGCTTGATATTCCTCGCGGGTACCCAAGGGCAGGAACTTGAAGCCACAGCGCTCGATCACCGGAGCGAACACCGCGCTGGCGCAAAAGGTTATCCGATGCCCGCGTGCGGCGAGGGTGCGGCCGATCCCGATAAATGGGTGAACGTCACCGGCTGAGCCGATGGCCGTAATGATCACATGCATAAGGCTCCCTTTTAGAGTGATCGTGCGGTGGGTGACAGTCCTGATCGGCGGCCGACCGGACATCGCCTGTGGACTCCATCCACAAAAAACGATTCAGCTTGAGGGGGTATTTAAGCGGTTGCGGGTAGGAAACGTCTGTAGCGGAAAACGGGGACATTCCGGCCCGCAGATCAGGGATGAAACCTGTGGGGGCTTGCTCGCGAAGCGGTGGGGCAGTGTGTGCCGATGTTGGCTGTGCCGCCGTCATCGCGAGCAAGCTCGCTCCCACAGGGATCCGGGGGTGTTCATTAAGTCTGCATTCACCACAGGAAACCAAGGTGTCATGAAGTCTGCATTCACCACAGGCCCCTTGTGGGAGCGAGCTTGCTCGCGATGACGATGGATCAGCCTCCACACCTCGGGCTGCCCAGCGAATCGCTCGCGGGACAGCCCGGGGCTGTCATGACAGCGTGGCGGTTTTCAAGGCCTGGGAAATCGCCTCGCCCAGCCGGGCCACGTGGGGCGCCTTGACCAGTGTGTTGTGGGTGCCGGGCAGGGCCGTCACGTTCACCTGATCCTGCAGCAACGCACGCCAGCCCAGGGTCGGGTCGCTGCGTTGCTGATCCTTCGCGGTGAACAACGACACCGTGAGCGGGCTGGGCGGGCTGACGTAGCTGCCGATGGCCAGCCGCGTGGCATAGGCGACGCCCAGGTGCGTGCGCAGCAGGGCAGCGTCGATGTCATCGGGCAACTCCTCCGGTAGCAGGCGATGGGTCATGCACAGTGTCAGCATCGCCTCGATGGCAGAGTCTTCCGCCAGCGCCGTCAGTTGCCGGAGCAGATCAGGGTCGATCCCCTCGGGTAGCCAGGCCATCAGGAACTGCGCTTCACTGATCGATGACTCGGGCAGCGGGTCTGGACGGGTCGACGTATCGATGATGCCGAGGAACTCTATGGCCTCACCGCCGGCCTGCAGTTGGCGCGCCATTTCATAGGCGATCAGGCCACCGGCCGACCAACCGGCGATCCGGTACGGACCTTGCGGCTGGACCTGGCGGATGGCCGTCAGGTAACGCGTTGCAATGGCCGGCACATCGGACAGCGGGGCCTCGCCCGCCGCCAAGCCACTGGCGGCCAAGCCATAGACCGGTATCTGGGGATCGAGCGTGGGCGCCAGGTCCCGCGCATATTGCACCTCACCGCCCAGGGGATGGACCAGATACAGCGGTCGCTGGGAGCCGGTGCGGCGGATCGGCACCAGATTGCGCTGGACGCCGGGCCGGGACTGGCCATCGAGGGTCCTGGCGAAACCGGCGATGGTCGGCTCGACGAACAGGTCACGCACGGCGATCGGTTTCCCGAGGACTTTGCGCAGGCGAGAGGCCATTTGCACCGCCATCAGCGAAATGCCACCGAGGCTGAAGAAGTCGTCGTGGCGGCTGATCCGTTCCTGTTTGAACAGGTCCTGCCAGAGGGCCGCGATGGCGATCTCGGTATCCCCTTGAGGCGCTTCATAAGGCAACGGCACGGGACCGTCTTCTGCGATGACGGGCTGGACGACGGCAGTGGCCGAGCGCTCCAGCGGCGGCGTGTCCTGCAACAATTGGCCGATGGATTGCTGTGCGTCGGTCACCAGGTTTTCCAGGACCTTGGCAAACAATCCGGCGATGTTCTGCACGGTGTGTGTGTCGAACAGGTCGTTGGCGTATTGCAGGCTGCCAGCGATGCGTTCGCCATTGTCGATCAGCGACAGCGACAGGTCGAACTGCGTGGTGTTGTGGGGGCTTGCCAGGGTTTGTACCTCGAGCCCGGGCAACTGCAACGGTGCCGGTGGCGTGTTGTCCAGGCTCAGCATCACCTGGAACAGCGGGCTGTGGCTCATGCTGCGAGTCGGTTGCAGGGCGCTCACCACCTGTTCGAAGGGCAGGTCCTGGTGATTGTAGGCGGCCAGGGTCAGGTCCTTGATTTTCCCCAGCAGCTCGTCGATGCGGGTCTCACGCTCGGTGGAGACTCTCAACGCCAGGGTGTTGGCGAAGAAACCGATCAACGCTTCCAGCTCCGGACGCTGACGGTTGGCCACCGGCGTGCCGACCACTACATCCGCCTGGCCACTCAGATGGCTCATCAACACTGACCAGCCCGCCAGCAGCACCATGAACAACGTGGTGCCCCGGGCCTGGCTGAATGCACGCAGATCGGCGCTGAGGGTGGGCGAAAAGCTGCACTCGATGATGCCACCGGTATACCGCTGTATCGCCGGGCGCGGACGATCCAGCGGCAGGTTCAGCAGCACGGGCGCACCTTCCAGGTGTTGCCGCCAGAAGTCGATCTGCGTTTGCAGCGCCGGGCCTTCAAGGGATTGTCGCTGCCAGGCGGCATAGTCCACGTATTGCAGCGCCAGGGGCGGCAACGGGTCTTTCTGGCCTTGAGTGAAGGCGTTGTAGAGCACGCTGACCTCGCGAGCCAGCACGCTGTTGGACCAGCCATCGGAAACGATGTGATGCAGGGTGATGAACAGCACATGTTCGTCATCGGCCACTTGCACCAGGTGGCCGCGCATCAGTGGCCCGCTGTGCAAGTCGAACAACTGCGTGGCGTTGATCTGGCCGAGGTGCTCGAGCGTGGCCTGGCGTTCAGCGGGGGCCATTGCACGCAGGTCCTGCTGCTCCAGGCGGAAACCGTAGTCGGCCGGGGCGATTTTTTGCAGTGGCTCGTCGTCCACCCATTCGAATCGCGTGCGCAAGGTTTCGTGGCGCGCCACCAGGCGGTCGAGGGTCGCTTGCAGCGCAGCTTTGTCCAGCATCCCTTTCAGGCTCAAGGCCAATGGCAGGTGATAGGCCGCACCGGCCGCGTGGTCCAGATGATCGAGGAACCACAACCGCTGTTGCGAAAAGGACAACGGCAGTCGTCCCGCGCGATTGGCCAATGGAATCGAGACCGATTCAGTTGGCGATGCGCCGTGCACCAGGGCGGCGAGGCCACGCACCGTCGGCGCGTCGAACAGTTCGCGCAAGGTCACCCGTGCACCCAGCTTGCGTCGCAGCCGCGAGAGCAACTGCACGGCGAGCAGCGAATGGCCGCCCAGTTCGAGGAAGCCGTCGTGACGGCCGACCTGATCCAGATGCAGCAATCCTTTCCAGATCTCGGCGATGGCGATTTCAGTGTCGCCCTGGGGCGCCTCGTAGGTTTTGCTCGCCAGGGCTTCCTGGCCGGGCGCCGGCAGGGCGCGACGGTCGAGCTTGCCGTTGGCGGTGAGGGGCAGGGCATCAAGGTGCACGAACGCGCTGGGTACCATGTATTCGGGCAGGCCGCTCAACAACGCGCTGCGCAGTTGCTCGGCCGGGACCGGTTCGCCGCAGACATAGGCGACCAGGCGCTTGCTCTCCGAATCGCCTTGGCTGTCTTCTCGGGCGATCACCACGGCCTCGCGGATGCCCGGGCAGGCCACCAGTGCGTTTTCGATTTCACCCAATTCGATACGGAACCCACGAATCTTCACCTGGAAGTCATTGCGCCCCAGGTACTCCAGAGTGCCGTCGGCGAGCCAGCGACCGAGGTCGCCGGTCTTGTACAGGCGTGCGTTCGGCTCGGTGCTGAACGGGTCTTTAATAAAGCGTTCAGCGCTCAGCTCCGGCCGGTTCAGGTAACCCCGGGCCACGCCGGCGCCGCCGATGTGCAGCTCACCGGCCACGCCCAACGGTGTCGGTTCACCTCGCGCATCCAGCACGTGCACCTGGACGTTGGCAATCGGCCGGCCAATGCTCGGACGCTCGCCCAGGTCACGGATCAGGTCGATGGTGGCGTCCACCGTGCATTCGGTGGGGCCGTACATGTTGTAGAAGCGGATGCTTGGGCAGTTGCGCAGTTTCTCCCAGGTCGCGGCATTGATGGCCTCGCCACCGAGCAGCACGCTCACCGGCTGGTAGCTGCTGCGTTCCAGCAGGCCGGCGGCGAGCAGGGTGTCGAGCTGCGACGGCGTGGAATCGAAGGCGTGCACCTGGTGCTGTTCGAGGAAGTCGAGCAGTTCATGGCCGCTGGCGCGGATCAGTTGTGGGATGATCACCAGCCGATGGCCGGAGAACAGCTGGGAGATGCCCTTGATCGACATGTCGAAGAAGAACCCGGCATTCAGGGCCACGGTGGCCGGGCTTGGGCAATGCTGGTGGGTGGTGCGGGTGAGCACCTGCCAGAAGTTGAACACCGAACGGTGCTCGACCATCACGCCCTTGGACTGGCCGGTGGAGCCGGAGGTGTAGATCACATAGGCCAGATGCTCAGGCGTCAGGCCGGGCACCTGCGGGTTGGCATCAAAAGCCGCGTCATCCGCCGCTCGCCGCGAATCGCTCGTGTCGAGCAAGAGCAGCGGCAGCTCGCCGGACGGCAGGGCAAGGGCCGCTTGGGTCAGCAAGGCCCGAGGCTGGCTGTCCTGGAGCATGAAGGCCATGCGCTCCGCGGGGTGGGCCGGGTCGATGGGCACGTAGGCGGCGCCGGCCTTGAGCACGCCGAGCAGGCCGACGATCATGTCCAGGCTGCGTTCGGCACAGATCGCCACGCGCTGATCGGGTTCGACGCCCAGTTCGAGCAACTGTCGAGCCAGGTGGTTGGCGCGACGGTTGAGCTGGCGGTAGGTCAGTTGCTGCTGTTCGCAGACCAGGGCCACGGCGTCGGGGTTGGCCTGGACCTGGGCTTCGAACAGGTGCTGGATCGGTTGTGCCGTGCCGAAATCCGTGGCGGTGTGGTTGAAGTCCGCCAGCAGCAATTGCCGCTCGGTGTCGGGGAGCACGTCCAGATCGCTG